>JAHIZN010000418.1 GCA_018814245.1 bacterium | reverse complement strand
TCAAATGACGGCGGAACTATCACTATTTCTGGCAAAAATGGGCAGACCACACTCATGATACCGCCAGATGCCCTGGCTGAGGATAGTCAGATAACGATTACAATGATCGCAAAAACCACAGGGAAATTAGCCATAGCTAATTTTAATGCAAAATGCGAGAAAAATATGACACCACTCCCAGACAGTCACATAAGTATTTCTGCCTGTCAGACAAACGGCAAACCTGTATCTGCCACGCAAGCCATGAAGCTCTGTATTCCCTACAATGATGACAATCATGATGGGATTATAGATGAGACAAATATTTGTGTTGAAACCCTGAAAATATTTAAGCTAAACGAGACATCAAACCGCTGGGATATGATTGTTGACTCCTATCCTGTAAATGCAAGATGTGAGGTTTGGGCAAATATTAATGAATTCGGGATTTATGCAGTCATGTCTTATGAGCAGATATGCAGCCTTTCGGATGTACAGGTTTATCCTAATCCATTCTACCCCAATATGAACCAGCAATGCAAATTTTCACCACTACCGTCTGGCCGTCTCACTATTTACATTTATAACTCTGCCGGTGAACAGGTTAGGATATTGCGAAATGGCAATGAGTGGAATGGAAATAATGACCATGAGGATCCTGTTGCCAGTGGGATATATTTTTACCTTATCAAGAATGCTGAGGGGAAAACAACCGGCAAAATTGGGCTTATTCGGTAAAAAAAAAGGAAAAGAGAAGAGTGTATTTACCGTGAAAAGAAAAAAAAGACAAGAAAATACCACATCCCTTCCATTCAGCAAAGGATTATAATAAAAAAGCCTTTATGCTGACTGCTGTTATCATTGTTGCTGCGTTGTTAAGAATATTGCTGCGGCATCATTAAGTTTATAATCCGCAAGAATTCTGTGCTCTCTGTGAAAATCCATGTATTAAAATTACATATTAATTGCATAGGCTGAAAACTTCTTGACAATATTATGATTGCATATTATAATATAGGTCAAGGGGGCAGAAGGTGTCAAGTTGCCTTCTATCTTCGGTGGTGTCTGCATTAGACTAAATATTGGTTGTATTGATAATCAGAGGCAGGGACAAGGGGGTAGCACCCCTGGCACCCTGCAGCTACATCGGCACATGCTTGCGCGTATTGAATTCTTGTAGCTGCGACCCTTGTGGTCGCTTATTAGCTTATAAATGAGGGATATTTTGCCTATCCACAAAGAGTTAGCTATTTACAGACACTACCCTATCTTCTGTCTTCCAACTTCTGTCTTCCGACTTTCTGGCTATTTCACTATATAAAATTATTAGAAGGAGTCAAAATTCCATGCAGAAAAAAATCTTACAAATTGGAGTCGTGAGCTTTCTTGTAATGTCCTTGTTTGTTTATGCAAATGCTGCAGGGACAGCAAATCTATCAAATGTTTGGCATGTAAATGTCCATGATTCTGTAACAAGGGATAATTGGACACATGTCCCTCCTTCCATTGAAAGGTTATACACCAAAAACCTTGATCCTGATGTTAATCCAGCCTCAAACCTGAGCTTTTATCGTGGTAAGTCCCTGACCAAAGGGGAATTGGCAGTAATGATTGTCAAGCTTCTGAATAAACAGCAGGAGGCACAACAATATCGTCAGGAGATTGCCTCTCTTAATGATAATTCTACAGGTAATATTTCACCATACTTTGGCTGGGTAGAAACCTGTCTGAAGTATGGCTATATGAATGATGAACTGATCCCAAACTGGTCAATGAATAAGGGGTTTAACCCTGATGGGACAGTAACCTGTGGGGAGGTTATGGTAACTATAATAAAGCTTCTCAATGATATATACCCTGAGGCATTGGGACAGGAGGGTATTATTGCCCCGCCTGAGTTAGACGGGAACAAATCTTTTGATGTACAGAGAAACCTTGCTTCATTGGCAAACCTCTGGCAAAGGGATAAGGATGGAAGGTTTATCCATGGCATTCTGGCTGAGGCAATTGCCTTGAATCGTAAGATTACACAAATAAAGACCATCCCTGATAGCAAGGGCGGGTTTGGAACCCGCCCCTACGGTGAAGCATACCCTGGTTTTATCCTCACGGCTAAAAAATATCTGCTTGAATCCTCACCCTATGATTGCTCCCGGGCACAAGGTATTATGAATGATACCTACGGAATTACCACAAAGGGTAAGATTAAATCACAGAGCGTGGCTAAAAGATATTGGGCATGTCTTTTGTTTAGCAAGTGTTTTGCCGGTGAGTTTGTGCCGACAAATAGAAAAATTGCAAAGGCAGTACCTTTGGCAGATGAACCAATAGCATATGGGATATTTCAGGATAAATGGGATCTGGTCGGCAGGGTAGGAAGCATTACCAAGGATAATCTGGAGAATAACACCATTAATGTAATAAAGGATAATGGTGCTACTGTAGAGCTGAAGATATTTGACCATTCCTACATCTATTCCCTTTGTCCGCAAAAGGCTGTTATAGGAGAAAAGATTGGCAGGATATATGCCCCAAATAATGATATTTATCAGGATGATAATGATATTAGTCGGCTGAGAGGGTACAAAAGATTTTACTGGATGATACCGGATGGCGGCATCACAGAGGTGAGTCTGGATAATAAAAATCAGTATCGACCGATTATGAAGATATATCGTGAGACTACCATGGCAATTAGTCCTAAGGAAGGGTATAAAGAGGCAGACTTTCGGGAAAAAAGGGAATGTATGTTTGGATTTCCCAATGCTCCACAACGATTCAATAAAGATATAACATATGTGGATGTTGACATCGAAAAGGCAGCAGGGATTCACTGGGGTCTTTATCATAATGAACGGGTTGCGATAACATTTAACAATGAGCCGTGTGAGTATAAAACAGGCAAACAATTTTTCAATTTATCCTTAAATGAGGCAAATAGGCTTTATCAAGGCAAGATAATCAGGGCATACTTTGTCCCCAATCGGCAAACCTATGACCAGTCACCCATCAAGAACTATGCCGGATTTATAGAGATTACCCCTGATGAGGAGTGGGGTACATGGCATGGGATTCGTCCCAATAAATATCCTGTTTCGTGCAAATCATGGTTTGATCTGAAAGGAAGGTGTGCCATGATTGATACCAAATTGTCTGCAGATGTCTTTAGAATTGACACAGATAACTATGTGTACGATGCTGATGATATGGGCGAGGAGTCGTCACCAATCCTTATTCCATTGGGATATAAGTACTTTTTATCTCCTGCACAAAAGACGAAAGACAAGTTGAAGGACTTTCAATTTCGTAAGCCTGAGGCAAATAACCTTCTGGAGCAGCAATTTTATATCCAATTAGATGAAAAGGGCAGGGTAAGGTTTCTGGAGTCAGATGTGGTGGAGAAATAATCATTCGTGTACAGATAATAATCCGCAGATTTCGCAGATTATCACAAATTAAAGACAATAACTGCTGAACAGTAAACTTGTAGAAACAGAGGGCAGGCACGGTGGACTGCCCCTATGACATTGGATTTTTTTTCAAGCTGTGCGGTTGTGGATAATTGCATCAAGCCTTGTTAGCCAGTAGCTATTGCAACGAGAAGAGGGAGCCCCTCTGGCAGAGGCAGCATCTCTGACAGAGAAAGAACCACAAAGGGTGTAAATATCGGTGGTGTCTCCCTTTTCTCCATTATCTCCCTATCTCTCTATTTCTCTATCCCCCTATCTCCCAAGAATTGCGAGCGGTA
>JAHIZN010000417.1 GCA_018814245.1 bacterium | reverse complement strand
TATATGATTGCATACATTACAAGGGAATGCATTCTATATAACTTTTTGGAAAATATATTGAGATTATTCCCAACCCCTTGGTAGAGTAAGTGTTATGACCTATTTAGAATTACTGTCCTTATGTCGGAGTTTCAGTAGCATAATGCAATTGTAAATTTTAATTTGCGGTGAGCAGCTGATTGCTGATTGCTAAAAGCTGAATGTTGATAGCTGAACGATTACATGGAGTGTTGTTGTTTGCGGCAATAGCCATGGACAATTGCTGCGGCAAATACTGCGTGTGGGATTAGCTGAAGGCTGAATGTTGATAGCTGAACGATTACATATTACCCCACTGTTAAATGATCCAGAAGCATCTCAAACATTGTTTGTGTGCTTTGAATGCGGATATCCTTTCTTTGTCCAGTAAATTTGCATTTTTTGCATATTATTTCCCTTGCAGCTGCAGCCAATGATAGATACACAAGCCCAACAGGTTTTTGCATATTTTCGTCACTGCCAGGGGTGCTGCCTCCAGGACCTGCAATCCCGGTAATCCCAAGCCCAATATCTGTCCCATATTTTTCCTTAACACCCTTTGCCATCTGTATAGCTACCTGAGCACTAACTGCTCCATGTGTATCCAGAGCCTCCTTTGTTACCTCAAGCAACTGCATCTTTATCTTATTACTGTACGCTATTATCCCACCTACAAAATACGCAGAGCTGCCAGGGACATCTGTTATTCTGGAGCATAGCAGTCCACCTGTGCATGATTCAGCAATAGAGAGCGTTAATCCTTTAATTGTCAATAATCTTCCTATTTTTGTTTCAATATCCATGGTATCACTCCTGTCTTGCTTAAATTAGAAAAGTGTCTTTATTATGCTTCAAATAATGTTTTGTGGCTACTGTCGTGTCAACCTTAATTTGACGCATAACAATTTGTAGGGACATCCCTGCCAGAGAGGCTCCCTTGTGGGTGTCTGTTAAGCAGGGACAAGCCCTGCAGCTACATTGTGATCGATTGTTGTGTGTGGGAATCTTTGTAGCTGCAGGGTAACAGGGGTGTTGCCCCATTGTCCCTGCCCCTAACCATTCTTACGCTTGGATAGTTACCTTAATTTTAAGAAGAATTATAGCAGAGAATAATTGAGCTGTCAACTGAATTCAACAAGAATGTAGATAATTTCACATTGCACATAAAACAAAATGGCTGCCCCTATAGCGGAGCAGCCATTTTGTCTAAATCAAAAAAGAGAAGGTATTTTCTTCATTACTGCATTCTGTTGGTGTATAGTTGTAATGTATTCGTTTGATAGTAAATTGAAGAATGCTCCTGAAAATTCACTCAAGCGTTTAACTATCAACCTGTGTCTCAAAGACATCATATCTTGCTGTAGTTAACGCTATCTCTTCAGGAAAAGCGAGGTTGCACCTCCTATAATAATCATGCTTTTTCTTTGTACCATCCTTGCCTCCTTAATTAAAATTAAATTGCATCAGATAGCCTATCTTTTTCATTGTTTTTCTATACCTTAAAATAAACCACATGAAAGAGATTTTGTCAATATCTTTTTCAATGTTTTTCTATCTTTTTTATCGTTTTGCACTATTTTTACGGCAGAGTCAGGATATTATCGCATATTATTGTCTGTTAATATTTAGATAATTGTTCATGCAAAATTGCTTGACCAGCAATCCTTGGTGAACAATGCAAGACTGATGCTTTTCCCATCCATTGCTCCTGTCAGCAGAGAACATCTGTGATAGAGACAAACGGCCGTTTGCCACTACTAAAGCCTCTACTGCACCATGACATTAATTCCTGATACTCAATGTTCAAGTTTTTTTGAAAAATTAATGATTACCATGGAGGCACAAAGATAAGATTCCTGCATTCGCAGGAATGACAGAAGAGTTTCAAACTGTCATTCCTGCCCCTGCATTCACCTTATCCTTACCCACATCTTTGGTGGACAGAATTCTGATGGGAAATGCTGCAAAACAGCAGAAGCATGTACCCCAAAATGATTAACAATTCATCAATTCCACGATTCAGCAATTGTCAATTGTTGAATTAATGAATTGTTGAATT
>JAHIZN010000416.1 GCA_018814245.1 bacterium | reverse complement strand
GGAGATAATGGAGAAAAGGGAGACACCACCGATATTTACACCCTTTGTGGCTCTTTCTCTGTAAAAGCGTATTGACTGATTTCATGTCATGTGTGAAAATGAGATAGCTGAGTAGTTACGATTATTGGTAAATATTTGAGTATCAAGTTATCCCCAGCTGGCAGGGGTAGGGTGGTGAATATCTTATTAACATTACACAAACAAGGCAGAAACAAAAATGCTTTGATCTTACCCCTCCCCTTTATCTCCTCTATCTCCGTATCCCCCTTCTTACACTACCTGAATAGTTACGCAATTTCTTTTAATCTGCAAAATCTGCGAGCCTATTCTTTGTTTCTAATTACACAAGCTGGAATAATTCTTATGAAAAAACACAACAAAACAAAACAAGTACATGTTTCCAAAACAGCATCTGTCAGGAATAGCACCTCTGCCAAGGGTGCTGCTTTATTTGCCTATGCAGATGAAAGCCTTATGCGATGGGGACTATTATTGATTCTTATCGGCACACCCATGATTATTGACCCACGGCTTTCCAGCATTGAATTGGGCAAAGCTGCCCTGATGTGGGTGATTACTTGTGGATGTTTACTTATTTGGTCAATCAAGACAAGTATAAATGGCAAAATAATGATACTAAAGACACCGATAGACACCCCATTCTATGCCTTTTTATTGAGCTGTATCCTGTCAACCTGCTTTTCCCTCATTCCTCACATGAGCATAATCGGTGAGTATAAACGGCATGAAGGATTACTTACCTTGTTAAATTATGCAGCGTTATGTTACATATGTGCCAATCTTGTCAGAGAAACTGCCTTGATGAAAAAAGGCATGATGTTTATTGTATGCGTTGGGGCTATTGCTGCTGTTTGCGGCATACTCCAACCATTTGGGATTGATCTTTCCAGATGGGGCAGTGGCGGCATACCCATTTCTTTTTTTGGCAATCAAAACTATGCTGGCGGATATATGGCTATGGTGATCTTTCTCGGGATTGGGTTGCTTTTTGAGGACAAGAGAAACACTTGCGACCTTACAGCCACAAAGAAAGATGAAAATTCAGAGTGCCTCCGCATTTTCAAAGAAAAAGGACAGACTATTCTTGTGGGTATTGGCAGTATTCTCATGTATGTTTGTCTGATAATCACCAAAAACCGTGGTGGGTTTCTTGGACTTTTGGTCGGATTGATGATATTTATCATCTTAAACAGGGCAGAAATATGGAAAAAGCGAAAAATAACGGCAATATATGGATTGATTTTTCTCCTGACTACAGCTGGGCTTTGTCTGCATGAAAAAACCTCACCGCTTCCCAAGCTTATAGGCACCATCCATATTGTTCAATCACAGGGAAAAGAGAAAATTGAGGCAGCAGGCACCTTTGCTAATCGTATTCAAATATGGATAACAACCCTGCATATTATTAAAAATAACCCTATATTCGGAATAGGTCCGGATGCCTTGCGAATGGCTGCTACTAAGTATGAAACGCTTAAATTTATCCATGCTGAGGGTGGATATAATGTTTTGATAGACAAGGCACACAATGAAATACTTGATATTGCTGCTACTCGTGGAATTGTTGGTATTTCTGTCTATCTCTGGGTATTAGTCAGCTTCTTTATCTTTGCCATGAGGTTATGGAAAGAGATGAAATACCCTGATAAATGGATTATTTCAGCTTGCATTGCTGCCATTGTTTCCTATTTGATTCAGAATGAGGTGGGGTTTGGGGTTATACCAACATCTGCACTTTTTTGGATATTAACAGGAAGTATCGTTGGCATCGGAGTAAAGACTATCGGGGATGGCTCTCATGTTGTTAAGATTAATCACTTAGTGAGAATAGTTTTGCCGATAGTATCTATCATTCTGTGCGTCATCATCATCCGCTATTCTTATCTTGCCTGCATAGCCGATGTGTATTACAAAAATGCTCTTGCTTTAAGTCAACGACAAGATACTGATCAGGCTATCTACATGTACGAAAAAGCATTAAAGTATAATCCACATGAAGAGTTTTATTATGGAGAGATGCTGTCAGCATATTCTGTAATATCAGAGAGGTCAAGGGATTCCCTTAACATGCTCATCAATCGGGCTGAGGCTGCAGTAAAGGCTAATCCACACCATGCTTATTATTATAACATTCTTAGTTCAGCCTATGGAAAGGCATTTGTTGTTTATGGTGATACTTCTGCAAGAAAAAAGGCTATTGATGCGTGCAATCGTGCTCTTGAGCTAAAACCGCTTTTTGGCGACCCACACAATAACCTTGCTGCTATATTTGTTCATGAAAACAAGTATAAAGAGGCAATGAATGAGATTAACAAAGCAATAAATATCTATCCTGAAAATGCAGAATACCATCGAATATTGGGTGAATTACAGATTCAACAGGGCTTGAAGATGGATGGCGTAGCCTCATTAGAAAAAGCCGTGAAATATGATCCATGTATGGTAGGTGTATGGACATCTCTTGGCAAGTTTTATTTTGAGGCAGGCTCTCTATCAAAGGCAGTGGAAATGATGAAACAGGCTGTTCTTCTTGCCCCAGACAATCCAAGGTATCATGGTGATCTGGGGTCTGTTTACTTCAAGCAAAACAAATTCGATAACGCTGCTTCTGAATTTAGCATAGCCCTGAAATTATCCCCCAATGATACTTACTTCAAGCAGATGTTATTGTTGTGCAGGCAGAGGTAATTTACGGTAGTGTCTGCATTAGACTAAATATTAGTTGTATTGATAATCAGAGGCAGGGACAAGCCCTGCAGCTACATCGGCACATGCTTGCGCGTATTGAATTCTTGTAGCTGCGACCCTTGTGGTCGCTTATTAGCTTATGAATGAGGAATGTTTTCCCTGTCCACCAAGAGTTAGCTATTTACAGACACCACCTAATTTACTATGGGTATTGGTTTATCACTGCACCATCCATTTTACCCTTATTCCAACATTCGCAAGAGGTAGGCTCTGTCCGTTGCTTGATTGGCTACTCAAACAACGGACAACCGCAAGAGGAAAGCAACCTCCCTGCCTGTACATATCCGACCGACTGTGAGTAGGGGCAATTCATGAATTGCCCCTACAGCTATCTCACCCTTACTCCCAATTCTTCTTCCAATAATTTGACTATTTCCTCATGAACAATACTTACCTCATTCTCTGTCAAGGTCTTATCAGGCAAGCGACAGGTAATGGAATAAGCAAGACTCTTATACCCCTCAGGAACCTGTTCCCCTCGATATAGGTCAAACAATCGAATATCCTCAATCAATTTTCCACCTGCATCCTGCATCACACCAACTATTTTAGAAGATGGTACCTCATCCTTAGCCAGGATAGCAATATCCCTTGTTACAGAGGGATACCTTGGTAATGGGGTAAACTTTCGATTAAGATTGACAAATGCAATTACCTTTTGCCATTCTATTTCCATGGCATAGATATTTTGAGACAGTTTAAGGTTTTTTGTAATATTTGGATTAATTTGACCAATTAACCCAAGTTTCTCATTCCCAACCATTATCGCAGCACACACACCCGGATGAAATTTTTCGTCCGCTATCTCTTTCAGATCATACTCATGGATACCAAGCTCTGCAAACAATGCATGTAAAATACCGGATAGATCATAAAAACTTGATCCCTTTTGTTTTTCTCCATCCCACCTGACCTTATCACCCTCATTCCGTATCATTATTCCAAGGTGTTCCTGCTCTACAGGCAAATCTTTATCATCAGACCTGAAAAATACTCGGGCAATCTCAAATATCTTTACCTCACCAACCCCCCGATTTACATTCCATGCTGCAACCTCAAGTAGATTTGGAATAAGAGAATGGGTCAACAGCCGTCCCTCTTCACTCAATGGATTAGACACAACCACATTATTGACAGGCAGGGCTGCCTGTCCTACCCTCCCATCCATCTTATCCAACATTTCAGGATTCAAGAATGAGTAAGTTATTACCTCATTCAAGCCGCATCCACACAAGATATCCTTTGCCTTTTCACTGACAATCTGAGCCTTTTTCTTTGAGGCTACAGAGGTTAAAGACGGCAAAGAAACAGGCACTTTTTCATATCCATATATTCTGACTATTTCCTCTACAATATCAATCTCTCTGGTAATATCCAAGCGAAAAGATGGTACTGTTACCTCCAAGGTATATGTATGGAAAACAATGGGTTCTACCACAAACCCCAATCTTATTAAAATATCTCTCATCTCTTCAGTAGTAATCTCTGTCCCCAATATCCTGTTTACCCTTTCTATCCTTAATAATACCTTGATACATGGTATGATGGTTGGGTAATAGTCAGCAATATTAGATATTTTTGCTTCAGAACACATGGAAAGGATTAGCCCTGCTGCCCTATCCTGAGCACGAATAAGCCCTTGTGGATCAACCCCTCTCTCAAAGCGATAAGATGATTCTGTCTGAATACCAAGCTGTCTGGCAGTCTTTCGTACAGATGACGGCAAAAAATAGGCACATTCCATAAGAATTGTGGTCGTATTATCCGTCACCCCTGTTGCACTGCCGCCAATGATACCCGCTAATGCAAGAGGACCATTTTGGTCTGCAATAACCAATGTTTCCTGAGAAAGCTCATGCTCTTGTTCATCCAATGCCGATATTTTTTCACCTGATAGTGCCTGACGGATAATGATATCTTTTGCACTAATCAGATCATAATCAAAGGCGTGCATTGGATGTCCAAGCTCAGCAAGACAAAAATTAGTTACATCGACTATATTATTTATTGGACGAATCCCAAACCCCTTCAGCCTTTCCTTCAGCCATGAAGGCGATGGCTCAACCCTTATACCCTGAATAACCCTTGCAGTATATCTCGGACAAAGCACTGGATTTTGCAAAGAAATATTAATCTCACAGGGTATTTCCCCTTTTAATTGCAGAATCTCAAGGGGCTTAAAATCGCTGTTCAGGATAGCAGACACTTCTTTAGCCATACCTGTGATACTCAAGCAATCACCGCGGTTAACTGTAAGCTCAATATCCATGATATAATCTTCATCCATTTCCTCTATACCAGCCACCTCAAACCCAGCCATGGTCAGGCGGTCTGACAGCTCATGTGGAGGAATATTAATATCTACATACTCTTTTAACCAATTATAAGAAACCTTCATGTCTTAGCTCCTTTTAGATTTTTCCCCACAAAAAGGTTGCGAAGATTTATTTTCGATTTTCTTTTGCATGTTTTTCGTGAAAACTTTTCCATTGACTTGTGGTTGACCAATTACCTCTAACCGTTTCACATACTGCCACTCGCCCTTTTGCAGCTGACCCAACGAATACGGACCGAATTGAATCCTTTTTAACTCCATGATTGGATGCCCGATAGCATTTGCCATCCGTTTTAGCTGTCGTTTTTTACCCTCGTAAATAGTAATTCTCAACACAGTAAAGGCAGATGTTTGCTTCATAACCACCACCTTAGCCGGCTTTGTCCAGCCATCTTCAAGTCGTATACCATTTCTTAGGACATTTATCTTCTCTGGTTCAACCCTGTCTTTCAGTTTAGCAATATAAACCTTTGGTATCTTGAATCTTGGATGAATAAGCTCATTGGTAAAATCACCATCATTGGTTAAGAGGAGCAGCCCCTCTGTATCATAATCAAGCCTGCCTACTGGAAACACCCTTTCCCTTACACCTGACAAAAGGTCTGTAACCTTTGGACGATTAAACTCATCACAAAGAGTAGTTACAAATCCCTTTGGCTTATAGAGAAGGATGTAAACATTATCCTCCATCCTTATTGGTGTTCCGGAAACCCTGATCAAGGATACACTTGAATCAACTGTAGTGCCCAGTTTGGTAATTGTCTGACCGTCAACAGTAACACACCCTGTCTCAATTAATTCCTCAGCCTTTCTTCGGGAACCAACCCCTGCCCGAGCCATAATCTTTTGCAATCGTTCTTTCATATAATCAACACCTCAATAATTCGACTCATAATACATTCTGCAATCCTGTCCTTGGAAAGCAGCGGTATCTTCTCCTGCCTGCTCTCCTTGTCAATAATAGTAACCTCATTCTGGTCAGCTCCAAAGCCGATATCCTTTCTTGAGATATCATTTGCCACGATAAAATCAAGGTTTTTCTCCTTCAATTTTTTGACAGCATTTTCAATCAGATCATGGCTTTCTGCTGCAAAACCAACCATTATTTTAGCACCCTTTTTATCGGCAACCGTCTTTAAGATATCAGGTGTTTGCTGCATCTTGAGGGTTATCTCGCCAGCACCCTTTTTTAGCTTTTCATCGCTCACCCCTACAGGCATATAGTCGCTTACAGCTGCGGCAGAGATAAAGATATCGGCTGCATCAAGGCATTCCATAACCTTATCCCTCATCTCACAGGCAGAGATAACACGATGTATTTCCACCCCAAAGGGTGTATCCAGACAGGTTGGACCACTAATTAAGACAACCCTTGCCCCCATCCTTTGTGCGGCTCTTGCTAAGCTATAGCCCATTTTACCTGAAGATGGGTTGCTGATGTATCGGGCAGGATCAATCATCTCTCGAGTAGGACCTGCAGTAATCAATATTGTTTTGTCTTGCAGACGGTTAGGGCAGACACATAGGTCTGCCCCTACGGCATCAATAATTCTCTCAAGAGAGGCTAATCGTCCATCACCGCTTGTGCCACATGCTAAGCCGCCATATTCCGGGGTAATAAATTGGACACCCCTTTGCTTCAATCTCTGAATATTTTCCTGCAAGATAGGATTGTGCCACATACGAGTATTCATAGCCGGCGCAATTAATATTGGGCTTCTAAAGGCAAGGGCAAAGGTGGAAAGAAAATCATCTGCAATACCACAGGCAATTTTTGATATAATATTAGCTGTTGCCGGTGCAATCAACAAAAGATCGCACCTCTCAGCCAGTGATATATGCTCAATCTCAAATTGTGAATCTGAAGAGAACAAAGAGGTGATTACTGGATTTTTAGATAATGTCTGGAAGGTAAGGGGCAAAACAAAAGAGGTCGCTGCTTTAGTCATAACGACAGAAACATTATATCCCAGTTTCATTAATTGGCTGGTCAGCCCAGCTGCCTTATAGACTGCAATACTTCCGGTTACACCAAGAACAATCGTTTTCATATTTTATCTTTCCTGCAAGATATTAAATCTTTCTTTAATCTCCTGAGGCATTCTCTTTAATCTGCATTTTTCAGCAATAATAATTGTTTTTAGCCTTTCCATGCTAATATCTACATCCTCATTAATAATCCAGTAATCATAGAGAGCAATAGCTCTTAACTCTTCCTCTGCCCCCTGCAATCTTTTTTCTATCTCTTCCTGAGAATCCGTCATTCGTCCCAATAGTCTTATTCTTAGATCCTCTATAAATGGTGGCAGGATAAAGATTAAAACTGCATTATCCGGATAAAGTTCTTTGATAACTTTTGCACCCTTACTATCAATATCAAATATAACATTCACACCAGCAGAAATCATATCCTCTACAAACCGTTTTGATGTGCCGTAATAATCACCATAAGTCTTTGTCCATTCTATAAGATCTCCCCTGGCCATATAATTCTTAAAGTTTTCTTCAGATACAAAAAAATAATCTATTCCCTCTCTCTCATTATCCCTTTTGGGTCTGGTACATGTAGAAACAGAAAATTGAATCTCCGGAAATGCCTTAAGTAATCCTCGTGTTACTGTAGTTTTCCCTGCCCCGGATGGAGCAGAGATGACTAATAGCAAGCTGTTACTATTCATAAAATCCCCTTTTTTTGCAGATAGTTATCTGCGAACAAACATAACTCCTGTAATTCTACGCGTCTCAGCGTGATTAATCTTTTACGACCCGTGCGGTTGTTGCATTAAGTCACAGAAACATAACAATAGTACGCAAATACAGAGAAAGAGCCACAAAGGGTGTAAATCATAAGAGACTCTGGCCATTGTCAG
>JAHIZN010000415.1 GCA_018814245.1 bacterium | reverse complement strand
GTGAAAATAGGCTAACCTGTGCAAGTAGAAAACACCACTTGTTGGCAGAGAAAGAATCACAAAGGGTGTAATTCCTTAAGACTATAGCCTCATGTCAGTGTGCTGCTTCAGACGGAATCGTAATTTTCTTCCATTTAAGTTAGCGATTTGAGAGCTTGTTAGCTAATAGCTATTGCAACAAAAAGAGAAGGAATCGCAAAGGGTGCAAACTATAGGGAACATGGTTGTATCTATGAAGTTACACCCTTTGTGATTCTTTCTCTGTAAATAAGATTGACATGATTTGGTCTTGAGCATGACCCCAAGAAAAGTCGCTTAATAATTGAATGAAAAATTACGATTCACGATGAACCAACACAAAACATTATTTAGCATTAAAGATATCTCGTGCAGAATGGAGGGTTATGAATGAAGCCGTTTCTTAAGTCAGTGCCATTCGTCGCTGTCCCCAGTTTCCCCATATTTTTTATGTTAATTAGAAAAAAACCCTTGACAATCTTAACTCAATGTTTTATACTAATACAGATTATGCAAATGGAAAAAAATTGGGGAAGATTAGAAAAATCCCTAAAACTTCGAGATTTTATTAAGGAGGGGGCTCCGGTTATGCAAAAAGGATATTTACGGTTATTAATAGCTATGATCTGTATATTGTTGCCAATGGTTTGTATTGCAGAGGAAGAAAATATTGGGAAAAAGGCAGATATATATTTTAATGAGGGATACCAGTCGTATTTCAAGAACGATCTAGATGATGCTATTCTTAAGTTTAGTAAAGCGATAGAATTGAATCCAACAAGATCAAATTATCACCTTTTTCTGGGAAAGACATTTCAGAAAAAGGGTATCATGCACAAAGCAATTGATGAGCTGAAGTTTGCTGTAGAGATTGAACCTGATTTGACTGAAGCACATGTTAAGCTTGGAGAATGCCTTTATAGTCAGGGGTTATGGAGTGATGCAGAAAAGGCATTCCTGAAGGTAATTAAGCTTAAGCCGGATGACTTTGAGGGATACTATAAGATAGGTCAGGTCTATATTAAGAGTAAAAAGGTTGATGATGCAGTTAGTAATCTCTTGAAGGCAAAGGATATGAATCCTGAAGAGCCAAATATTCCATTTTATCTTGGACAGGCTTATTTAGAAAAGGATGAAATCTTTTTAGCCATCTCTGAATTTGGTAATGCCATTAAACTTGAATCAAATAATCCTTATTTTTATTATTGGCGAGGGAATGCATATTTTGCCAGTGGTGATTATCGCGATCCAAATGATTATTACTGGAGATCTGTGGATGATTACCAAAAAGCCATTGAATTTGGATTGGCAACACCCTATGTTTATTTCATGTATGGTAATACTATCCTGAATCGTGCCTTTTATTGTACCACAGCTAATCGGAAAGAGGATTCTCTTGACCTTTTGGAAAGAAGTGTTGTTAAGTACAAAAAGGTTATTGAGATGGAAGTAACAGCATCTAATGCCTATAATAATCTTGGATTAGCCTATTTTTATCTTGGTAAGTTAGATGAGTCAATAACTGCCTATAAGACAGCTATTGATCTTGAACCAGTGGTTGCCTTTTTCCATGATAACTTGGGTGATGCCTATTATAAAAAGGCTCAGTTTAAGGAATCTGTTACTGAATGGAACCTTGTCAAGGAATTAGAGCCCAATTATGTTATGAGTCAGGTTTACTCACCTGTTTCTCCAAAACCAATCAAGCAAAAGATAAGAGAGGCTAAGAGAAGGGTTGAGTAATAGTCTATTAATATGTAACTGCTCAATAACCTATGGCAAGTCCAGAAAATTGAAAGTGTTCAGCTGGCAGCTGTCAGATAGCAATTACCACATCCTGAATAGTTATAATTATTTTCCCTAAGCTATTTACACCCTTTGTGGCTTTTTCTCTTTTTCGCTCGCAATTGTGGAAGTAAACGCACAACTCTTTTTTCTTCAACGATTCTCAGCGAACTCTGCGTCTTTGCGGTGAACAAATTTTTCTTCGTGGCTTGCAAAATCCACAGGTTATTGAGCAATTACATTAATGCTTTGTATTAATAGACTTACAGCTTATGCAACGCTCTTTCCGATTTCTGAGAGCAAAGAGGTTGGTCAAAATTATGAAAACTAAAATGAAAAGAATATGTTTTTCAAGTATTATTTTGGTTCTTGGGTTAGTAAATAACGGCTTTTCCGAGGATGTTACCAATAGACAGATCATGGAGAAGTTGAACGATATGGATATAAGGATAGCCAGGCTTGAGACAAAGGTTGAGGAAGGACAAAAGAGTCTTCAAAAGCAGATAGATGGGCTTCAAAATCAGATGAGCAATCTTCAAAATTTGGTGATAGGAGGTTTTGGAGTGGTGTTTGCGGGGATATTTACACTTATGGGCTTTGTCTTATGGGACAGAAGGACAGCCCTTGCCCCTGCAATAAAGAGGGTAGAGGTATTAGAGAAAAGAGAGGAAAATCTTGAGAGGGCACTCAAAGAGTTTGCCATGAAAGAGTCAAGGCTTACTGAAGCACTTAAATATGCAGGGGTTTTATAGGTATGGGCGTTATGTTGAGAGAGAGGATTGGGATTATCCCTCAGTTATTGATTGAAATTAATAACCGCAACAGCAATTCTGTGCGAACAATTGGTTGGATAATGGCATGATGTTTTGTGCAATTTTACTCCTGTTGCATTGAAAAACATCCCAAACAATGTGGCAAATGTCCTCACCGATTTGTAATAAGATGAACAATGGAATTAACCAACAGCTACTTCAATCCATTTATTAATTATAGCCTGCTTCCGCTTACCCCTGATATTCAAATAAATAATCAACCTACTGCTAAGTCATCATTAAAATTTAGGATTAAACATGTGTCACTCCTGCCCCTCTGCAAATGCAGCTTATCCTTACCCACATCTTTGGGGAACAGAATTCTGATGGGAAATGCTGCAAAATAACAGAAGCATGTACCGCAAAATGATTAATAATTCAACAATTCATTAATTCAGCAATTGTCAATTGTTG
>JAHIZN010000414.1 GCA_018814245.1 bacterium | reverse complement strand
CCTGTATTGCCTTAAAGATATTCCAATTGACAAGGCAATCGACCGTCAGCATGCAAAAACATTAGGCAATATGTGATATTTATGCCCTAAATAGGTTGACCAGAAAAACCTGTTTCTCTGGTTTTGAATATGGAATATGAAAAATATCACTCACTGGTGAATGTAGTGGATAAAAACATCAATATCGCATTTGTTCACCGAGAATTGCTGACGGGGAAACCCTTATCTTCAGTGCTGGTCCAACCTTTGAATATTCTCGCACAATTTCTCAGAATCATACGAATAAATATTCTCAGGAGATAAAAGTGGAGTCAGCTTCTGAAATGGGCCATGAGTTTGAGGCTGAAGCAGGTTATAAATTTTTGGGATGTGGTGCATCAATAAAATTAAAGTCGGGTTCAACAGCAAATATCGGTGGTGGTGTAAGTTATGGCTCTGAATGGGAAAGCGGTCAATCCACAGAACAAAGCGTTGGCTTTATCCTTAATGATGACGATGTTGGAGATAACTATTGCACCCGCGTCTACGCTGACCCCAGATGGGGGACACCCATCTTTTTCCAGGATTCAGGCAGCATAAGCTCTGATCCGTGGGAGAAAGGGACGAATAAGGCTGTGGATGTTACCATGGAGATGGTTAAGGATACAGAAGGCAGGTTTGATTATCATGAGGGAGCACACTATAAGGTTAAGCTTACATATACCGGACAAAGGAAATTAGAGTCTTCCGGGATTAATTTCTTGCTCTATGACACAATCGCTGATAACAAAGATGGTTTGACAGTGAGATTCAATGGGAATGAGGGGCCTTTTATGGTCGAACTTTCTAAAGAGTCACCCAATGCAACTATAGTCATCTCAGTCTATCCGCCGGAAGTTGATCAGGATAATTCAGAGGAAAAGCAGTATTCAGTAAACATTGGGGTTATTGAGGAAGCAGATGATCAAATCGGCCGTTCCATCACCTTGAATACCAAGTTTGCCGATATGCGTGCCCCGCGGGCAATCATCACCTCACCCTATGCCGGACAGCGGGTTAGCCCGGCACTATTTCCTGTGGATGACCCATTCAAGGTTAAGGTAGTTTCTGGGGATATGGATATAGCCAGCATCCAACTTCAGATTCGCTCCAAACAACCTGACGGTGTCATGGAACCCTGGCAAAACCTGTCCGGAATGAAATGGGAGGGGACAAACACCGCCGTAGTAACCCTGTTTGAGTATCTTGACCGTGTGCCGTTGCGAAGGGAATTTACCTTTAAGTGGACAGAGGCTGAGATTAAGGTGCTGGGTGTGGGTGAATATAGCCTGCGTGCTGTGGCGGTAGATAAGGCAACCAAGCCCAATACGGATTTGGACCCGCCGGATGTGGTCTTTCTGGTGGATGAGAGTAAACCGTCGGTTTTGTGCAGTATCCCTGATTATCAGGCAAGCGAGGCAGAGCGAATCTATCGGGGAGAATTGAGTGTTCTGTTCACCGATGATATGCGGGCAATGGATTTTACCGACCGAACCTTCTATGTGATGGACTTATTGAACAACAACGAAAAGGTTGCCGGCTATGTCTCTTACTCCCCTGCTCTGCGCAAGGCTATCTTTGTGCCGATTGTGCCCTTTACACCCTATGGCTTTTATCGGGTTGAGATTAAAACCGATGAAGAAAAACCTGATCATACCATTGAGCAAGGTGTCCATGATTTAGCTGGTAATCCCTTAGATAACGCCTTTATGTGGACATTTCGCACCAAGGATGCGCCCTTTGAGCAAGTCTGGTCAATTGGGCTAAGCGTAACAGATGGCATTTCCTTAGATGGGAATAATATTGCCGGGGTAGAATATGGTGCTACTGACGGAACGGATGAAAAGGATGCACAGTCAGTGCCAGGGATGGCTTCACAAATGCGGTTGAGTTATTTGAATAAACAAAGGCAAGGGTTTGACCGCGATATTCGCCCGGCAGACGGCAGATTGTCGCACCATTGGTTCTTTGTAATTGATAATGCCAAAAGGTATACGACTGTAACCCTGAGCTGGCAACCGTCACTACTGCTGACCAAATCTACCCGACAATATCAGACTATGCGTTTGGTAGAGTTTGATGCTAATAACAATGTAACCAACAATATTGTACTTGACCCAAGTCAGGTAAAGATCAATCCACAAACCGGTGAAATGGAGTCAACAGAGATCTACAGCTATGTCAATAAGGGTGAGTTGTCAAGATATTTTCGGCTTGATGTGCAAAAGGAAAATTTTGTTGCAAAGAGCTTTAAGAAGGGTTCATCCGGCTGGAAGCTCTTCTCTGTACCTGTTACACCGCAACGGGCAGAACCATTCGTGAATCTTGGGGATGATATTGATCCATTCAAGCTTTACCAATATGAAACCAAACTTGGCGGCTATAAAGTCTATCCGCTTGATATTGGGGAGGTATCATTACAAACAAGGTATGGCTACTGGACACAGATTGAGAAGGATGTAGAGGTAGATGTGGGTGGAGCATCTAATTTCAACGATATGGAATTGGAACTAAATTTCGTTGGTTGGCAGGCAATCGGTAATCCATTTATTCTACCCGTGAATGTAGCGGATTTAGATGTTAGAGAAGGGACTTCTGCTGCTGTCTCGTTTGATCAGGCAGTTGCTGCCGGTTTGATAGAAGGCACACTCTATCGCTGGGATATTGTGACCCAAGAGGAGGCATATGCAAGTAAGGTGTCCATATCAGACAGCTATGAGGCAATAACAAACAGCTCTAAATTAGAGCCATGGGAGGGATATTGGCTAAAAACCAAAAAGCCGAATATAACGCTTATCATTCCAGCCCCTCCAGGTATAGGCACAGCGACTGTAGAGATGCCTGACTCCTTTAAGCCACCGCGGGCACCACGACTGAACAGACAAATATCCATGAGCCCATCGCCTCAATTTAGCTTTTGTGTGGAGGTATTCTCAGATGGTGCTTTAGACAGGAGCACTATCTTAGGGACAAATCAGGAGGCAAAGCCCGGGCAGGATGCTCTTGATAGCACAGAACCACCTGTAATGGGGCAAACCGTGGCAGCTTATTTTGAGCATAGCGACTGGGGAGAAGCCGCAGGGATGTATAATCAGGATTGTCAGCCGGCAATGGATGTTGGTGAACAACGCACCTGGCAACTGACCGTTTATACAGACAAGCCAAATGCCTTGATGACCGTCTCATGGGAAAAAGCAATACGACAGGTACCCTCTGACATTATGCTCTCCTTCAGAAAGGTTGGTGAGACAACATGGCAGGATATGCGGCAGACAAATAAGGTGGAATTCACCTCAGACACAAGGCTTATCGAGCTTAAATTTGAGATACAGGCAGAGCGGATTAAGAAGGCAATTCCATTAGCATTAGCCGGGGACACTTTGGCTATTGCCCTGTTATCCAAACCCATTCCAAACAGGGGTCTGGTTTCCCTATGAATTAGCCGAAAGCTCTGCAATAGAAATAAAGATTTACAATATCGCAGGTGAGTTGGTGCAACGCCTCGAGCCGGGTATGCAATCAGCAGGAAGCTATGTGACTAACGACAAAGCAGTTTACTGGGATGGCCGCAACCAATCAGGGGAAAGGGTTGCCAATGGGATCTATGTGTATATGTTTAGGGCAGGGGGTTATAGTGCTACTGGAAAGATAGGGATAGTGAGGTAAGTAGTCAGAATTCAGGTGCTCTGTAGGGGCAGGCCCCCGTGCCTGCCCTGATTGAGGCAGCCATGTGTACAGAGGGCAGCCATGTGTACAGAGGGCAGCCACAGATACAGAGGGCAACCACAGGGGGTTGCCCCTACAACCTGTGGATTTTGCAAGCCGCAATTAACAATAGGTGAACGATTACAAGGGAAAGAGCCACAAAGGGTGTAAATATTGGGGGTGTCTCCCTTTTCTCCATTATCCCTCTATCTCTCTATTCTCTATCCCCATATCCCCTAAGAATTGCGAATAATAACGAAACAGGAGTAACCGCAAATGAGAAGAGCCCGATAATGGTTTATTTCTTAGAATTTACACCCTTTGTGGCTCTTTCCCTGTATCTGTATGTATTCTGAATTCTGACTTCTGGCTCCTGTATTCTTGCTGTCTGAGCAGTTTAATCTCATGGAATTGCCACAGGATATTGAGCAATTATGTTTCTGTGTAGGGGCAGTCCCCTGTGCCTGCCCTCTGTTTCACACACAAAGTCAAATGCCATGAACCATACAAGGAGATATAAATAATGAAAAAATATTAGAAATTGAAGAGGTTAGGTTTAAGTCTGAGAGTGGTAATGCTATCTATGTTAATTTCGATGATAGCATCCATGGTGTTTGCTGATATGGACAGGCATAACATCATAACTAATGGCATCTATACGAATGCTTCGAAAACAGAATATACGATGACAGCCGCCGGCAAAGAGTACTATACCCATGTTAACCTTGCTGACGAGGATGGGATGGTAACGGATATTTCTGGTAATGCAGTCAAAATCCAGGGTGCAGATGTTTTATACTCTTTTCAGGTGCCTGACCTGATGTATAACAACAGACTTATTGAACAGTTTCGTGTCAAAATAACCTATGCTAACGCAACTAATGCGGTTTTGCAAGACAACGAAAGCGGTCCGTCAGAATTTTATTGTTTTAATTTAGGACGCAAGGTATATTATAAGTGGGGTGAGATGCAAGGAAATGGCACAACCGAGAAAACCACTTTAGATGTCTATCCAAGCAATGATTATTATATCGATCCTTATAGCAAACAAATTCTGATAAAAGTCTCTGCACCTGATGGCTATGGTGCTGCACCGGGTGATGTTGATGCAGTAATTGAGGTCAGTAAGGTTGAGGTCATTCTTAATGTCAAAAGATTAGAGATAATCACTACAGAGACACCGTTTAATTTTGGCAATCTCTATGTTAATACCAATGCTTCTAATAGAAATTATAATGAATCAAGGAAGAAAAACTTTCAATTTAAGAATATCGGAAATCCTGACCACAATCTGCATTGGGAGATAAGTTCACCTCAAGCATGGATGAGGTTCTCAAGCTCAGAAGGACAATTGATGGGCGGGGAGAGTGCTATCGTTGAGGTGTTTCTACAGCCTTCTGACAGCCCGGGTAATTACAACGGCACTGGCACTATCCTGTTCAGATCAGATGATGCGGAGAGGGATATTGACATTCCGGTGTTAGCTAATGCATATCACACAACACAAGTCAGCCACCTTAGTCCGAAAAAGGGGTTGAATGACAGGGTCAATGTAGTATTAAATGCTGCTATGCCTCTTCAGATAGCATATACAGGACCCACTAATCCTAATGCACAATTTGACAAATATCTGTGGAAAAAAGTGTCCGGTGCACTTGGCTCCAGCACACTTGATAATCTTATTCTTAGTGATTTTGAGGAAACGCCTGACCCGTATAAAAACTACCCTTCACTTTCTCCGGCAGGTACCTATACGGTTTATTGCGAAACCTATGAAACGATTAACGGTTGCAAGGTGGAATCAGATCCTCTGATAATCCCTGTTCGCGTCTGCAGCCGTTCGATACTCCACATAGACTATCAAAATGGTACAGAGGTGGGGCAGACTCAGACAACTACAGACAATACACTGCACCTCTATCTAAGGGGTTATGATGGAGAGATTGAAGGTTTCCCCGGCACATGGACGGTTAATGGGAGTATTGGGACATGTACACCTAAATATGGTTCTCAAACCTATTTCTCCCTGACTACACCGGGAACAGGCAGTATCACGGTTACAGATGGTGTCTATACCACCACCACAGGACTGATTACGGTTGGCTTAGGGAAGCTTGACCATGTTCGCATAGAGTATTTCGATGGCACAGAAATAGAATCGCCTCAAATAACTACCGATGAAACCATGAACCTCTATCTTAGGGGCTATGATGCGGATAATAACCTGATCGGAGATATTCCCTGTAACTGGACAGTTACAGGAGGGATTGGGACTTGTACGCCGGGATACGACGGTACCTCCTCAACCATATTTGACCCGACTAAACCGGGAATAGGGACTGTCACCGCCACCGATGGCATTCATGCAGACGCAATAGGCTCGATCACGGTCAGCATGGGCGCCCTTTACCGTATTTGCATAGAGAATTCTGAGGGTACGGAGATAGGGGCAACCCAAATAACTACCGATGATACCCTACCCCTCTATCTTAGAGGTTATGATGCAGATAGTAACCTGATTGGGAATATTGTCGGTAATTGGACAGTCTACGGAGGGCTGGAGAATTGTAAGCCGGGATACGGCACAAAAACCTCTTTCAAGCCGACCAAACCATCATCAGGTATCATCACAGCCACTGATGGCATTCACACAGACACCACAGGACCCATCACAGTCAGCTTAGGTACCCTTAGCTCTATCCGCATAGAAAATCTTGACTACACAGGTGTAGCAGCCACTCAGACAACTACCGATAATAGTCTGGCTCTCTATCTGCGAGGCTATGATGCGGATAATAACTTGCTTGGCTATGTTGCCGGCACATGGACAGTTGACCAGGGGATTGGGACTTGGACGCCGAGATACGGCACCTCAACCTTATTTGACCTGACCACACCAGTGGTGGGTACGGTTACTGCTACCGATGGTGTGCATACAGACATCATCGAAGCTATCACCGTTGACCATGGCCAACCAGTGAGTCTAAAGCTAACCCCGGCCACCATCACATTGACTGCAGACGATAGCCGGCAATACGGCGCCACAGCAAGGGATGCGGATGGTAATCCATGGGATGTGACCGGAGAGGTTATCTGGTCGGAAAACGATCCGATAGGTACAATAACGGCTAATACCTATTATGCAGGGCAAGTAGGCACATGGACGATCACAGGCACAATAACCTCTGGCACCAATGAGATAGCCGCCGCTGCCGCAGTAGGGGTTACACACGGGGCATTTGTTGACCTCAACATCACCGCACCGGCAACCATCACCACCTTTGCTGTATTCCAACTAAGCGTCAGTCTGCATGACAGCGATGGCAACCCATATTCAGGACCTATGGCAATGACTAATACCACAAAATCTATCATTCCTGATACAGTCAATCTGGTCTCAGGAATCTGGACAGGTACGGCTACAATCACCAGATCACCAAATAGAGGGGTAGATGTGATCACTGCGGTATATAATACAGTGGAGGCTGCAGCCACAAGTACAGTGTTTATAAGCAAAGAGCAGGGCGGTACGGTTATGGGTGTAGGGCTGGAAAAAGAGGCAACCATAGAGTTCAGCGGAACAGTCATCACAGATATTATTGTCTGTATCGCCACATCAACCCGGCTTCCAAAAGAGCTTCCCGGGTTAATCAAGTATGCAGGAACAGTCTATAATATTGAGCTTACTGATGCCCATGGCAACCGGGTGGGAACAACCACAGGAGAGATAGGAATCTGCACCGTACAACTCCCCTATCCTGATATTAATAACGATGGTCTGGTTGATGGAACAAGTATCAGAGAACAGGATTTAGTTATCTATCAATGGGTGGAAGATCCACTCCCGGAGAATTGGTCATGGGTACCCCTAAAGACCATGGTACTTGTTACAGAGAATGCGGCACGGGCACAGGCTCTACATTTTTCCACCTTTACCCTGGGGGCAATACCAACTATCACCACCAAAGATAACCTTAGCAATATAGCCGTGTATCCCAATCCGTGCAAACCACATTTACCTGGGCATGATAAGATTACATTTAATAATTTGACTTCGCAATGTAAGGTTCGGATTTATAATATAGTCGGCGATCTTGTGTATGAGAAAGAAGCTACTGATACTCAGGGCAAGGTGGAATGGAACATAAGTAGTGGTGAAGATGCAGCTTCCGGGGTGTATTTCTATGTAATTACTAACCCTGCCGGGGAGCAGGTGATTGATAAGGTAGCTGTAATTTGGTAAATTGATGACAGAAGGTAATCAATTCGAACAGAATGTAACTGCTCAATATCCTGTGGCAATTCGCAAGAGGTTGAAAACAACAGTAACTATTCAGATAGCAAGAATACAGATACAGGGAAAGAGCCGCAAAGGGTGTAAATTCTAAGAAATAAACCATTATCGGGCTCTTCTCATTTGCGGTTACTCCTGTTTCGTTATTGTTCGCAATTCTTGGGAGATGGGGGGATAGAGAATAGAGAGATATGGGGATAGAGAGATAGGGGGATAATGGAGAAAAGGGAGACACCCCCAATATTTACACCCTTTGTGGTTCTTTCCCTGCCAGAGGTGCTACCTCTTTTTCGCTCGCAATTGTGAAAGTAAGCTCACGATGGCAATCTTCGTAGCTTGCAAAATCCACAGGTTATTGAGCAGTTACCTCAGGATGTTTGTCCTGAGCGGAATATTGGTTGAGGGATAATCCCTTTTCAGTCAAGCGTTCAGGATTATATCCTGAACGATCAATTTAATAATCAAGGAGGTATAGTAAGATGAGGAAGTATCTGATTGGAGTAGTTATATTGGGGGTATGTTTGGCAGCCATACTTGGCCGGGCAGATGCCGGAGCTGATGTCGGGCAATTCTTAAGGATAGGTGCCGGGGCAAGAGCCAGCGGAATGGGTGAAGCATTTTGTGCTGTCTCGGATGATACCTATGCCATCTACTATAATCCGGCCGGATTATGTCAATTGACTCAAGAACATATTAGCCTTATGCATAATAAATGGCTAAGAGACCTGCGTTATGAGTCCTTACTCTATGCCAAACCTCATAAATTGGGTGTTTCTGGGGACAGTATTACTTATTTAGGCATGGATAGCTTAAAAGGACGAGATAAGGATAGTAGACCGATAGGAGATTTTGGGGCAAAGGATTTTGCCATTCAATTCAGTTCCAGTTCAATGTTTGACCATAATGGAGCACTCGGTATATCATTAAAATATATACAACAAGAGATAGAAAATGAAGAAGACTCTGCCTTAGCCTTTGATATGGGAATTCTATACTGTGACCCATTAAAAAACATTAAATGGGGAATGGCTATTCAAAATATTGGGACAACGCTCAGGTTTATCAACAAAAGGGAAGCCCTGCCGCTTATTTACAGAGGGGGTATGTCTTACAAGGCATCAGATAATAACCTGCTCTTAGCGGCCGACATAACCAGGCCGGCAGATAATGACTGGAGATTAAACCTCGGACTGGAATATTTAGTCACATCAACCCTAACATTAAGATGTGGTTATACCTCAAAGCATGATTTAGATAACGGATTTAGCTTTGGGGCAGGATTTAACTTTCCTCTTTGCCAGCTTGACTATGCCTATGTGCCTTATGGCGATTTAGGGGATACCCACCGTTTTTCAATCTCGTTTCAGTCTCTTGAAGACTCTGATAAGGATGGGATACATGATGGAATTGATCGGTGCCCCAATACCCCTGTAGGGGCTACAGTGGATTCCAGAGGCTGCCCATTAGACTCGGACAATGATGGGGTTTACGATGGACTTGACCAATGTCCGGATACCCCCGAAGGGGCAAAAGTAGATGCCAAAGGCTGTCCGGTAGTCGAAGCAGGCGAACAATGGACTCTAAAAGAACTAAGTTTTGAGCACAATAAAGCTACCCTCATTCCTCAATCTTATGCTGGCTTGAATGAGGCAGCCAAAATTCTGGAGCAACACATGGAAGTTAAAATCGAAATTGAAGGCCATAGTGACAATAGTGGCACACCTGAGTGCAATCGAAAAATTTCCCAGCAAAGAGCTGAGGCGGTGATGGAATATCTTGTTTCCAAAGGGATAACTGCTGAAAGGATGAAGGCAATTGGCTATGGAGCATTAAGGCCTGTGGCTGATAATGATACCGAAGAAGGGCAGGCTAAGAATCGCCGGGTAGAGTTTAAGATTTTGGAAAAGGAGTAAAATCACCATCTCCTGGGAAATTGGGGACGGGTTCACATTTTGAAATTGAAGGTTAGATGTAACTATTCAGGCAAGCAAGAATACAGCAGTACAGGAGTCAGAATGTTTGTTTCTGTTGTAGGGGCAACTGATAAGGGATAGTGGATAAGGCAGAATGTTTGTTTCTGTTGTAGGGGCAACCCCCTGTGGTTGCCCTCTGTGCCCGTGGCCTGTCCTGATAATAGGATAATCACGGGGAATTATTGGATAGAGACACATAGGTCTGCACTTAACTACATAAGGGCAACTACAGATACAGAGGGCAACCACGGGGGGTTGCCCCTACATTGGTCAGGATACCTGAATAGTTACGGTTAAATTAATATAGTCGGCTCTACTTTTGTTTTGTGTGGATACCATATCCAATTTCCCAGAGAGCGTTGCATAGAGTTTTCAGGCTTTATGCGGATTTGAGGAAAATTCAGAGAGATAAAACCTGCCAAACGCCTTCAAAAGTCACGATTTGCTTGCTTGACATTTCTACCCCCTCTTCAGGAGGAGAGAACCCACCCCTGCCCCTCCCAAGAGGGGAATACACTGCCCTTCTGATTGCTGAGGTTTCTGATTCCCCTCCTCGGAGGGGTTAGGGGTGGGTTCTCTGCTTCTGAAGAAGGAACAACACATCCCCATTAATCGACAAAAATGGCATCAAATGAGGTCAAGCAGTGCAGATGAGTGTAGATATGGCGGGAGAGGCTATGCACGCTCTCATTTCCCATGTTCTCAATTTCCCAAAAAATCCATTGACAAGATATAATGAGGATGATATAATTTACTTGTTTTCGACAATGTTAGAATTATCGCAAGGGGCACAAAGAACACAAATGTCAGAGGTGTTGCTTCATTGGGGTGAGGATTAACTGTGTTTGCCGTAGCAAATCTTCAAAACGAGGCAAAGAAGAGATGAAAATCAGAAAGGTTGATATTCGAGAGGCTCCACTTATTCAGGCAATTATTAATCAATACGCCAAAAGGGGGAAATTGCTGCCCAGGGCATTAGGAGATATTTATGAGAACATACGGGATTATTTTATTGCCGAGGTAGATGGAAAAATAGTTGGGTGCTGTGCCCTTCATGTTGTCTGGGAGGATATTGCTGAGGTTAAGTCTCTGGCTGTATTAAAGGAGTTTTCTGGTCAGGGGATAGGCTCAGAATTGTTAAGCTCTGCCCTGAAAGAAGCAAGATCACTTGGGATAACAAAGATTTTTACCCTGACCTATGAACAGAATTTCTTCGCAAAAAAAGGATTTAAGGTCATCCCCTCATCCTCCCTGCCCCATAAGATCTGGGGTGAATGTATCCGCTGCCCATTGTTTCCAAACTGTAAAGAGGTGGCTATGGAGTATATCGTTGAGGGGGCAGCAGGGAGCTGATGGGATGGGAGAGGAGAAAATGATTGAAACAAATAGAGTAAGCGTTCAGCTATCAGCGGTCAGCCTTCAGCTCTTATAAGGTATTTCGCCACGAAAAGCAGAAAGCCATAACATAGAATATCTTTCTTTTCCTTGATTTTATAGTCTTTACTGACTGCTGATAGCTGACGGCTGAACGCTTATCAAATACATTATTCTCCATTATGGGTCTGACTTCATTACAGACTTATTGCCAAGAATAACAAGGCAAATGAAATTCATGAATGGGGACATATAAAGGTGTCATTAGGCTGTAGGCATTTATTATGAGGGAATTGCAGTAAATAACAGATGAAAAAGCTATCGGCCGGAATAACCTGAGTTGATAGAGACACAAAAATTTTGTGTCTATCACATAAACCCTAAGCACAAGGAGGATGAAATGTATCAACCAAACATGATCCGAAATGTAGCCATGATCTCGCACGGTGGGGCAGGGAAGACGACGCTGACAGAAGCCATGCTGTTTAATGCAAAGGCAGTGGACAGGCTGGGCAGGGTTGACAATGGAAGCTCTGCTATGGATTATGAGCCTGATGAGGTGAAAAGAAAAATATCTGTCAATCTTAGTCTTGGCTATGGCGAGTGGAAAAAGACTAAGGTAAATATATTGGATACCCCTGGTTATACAGACTTTGTCGGGGAGGTACAAAAATCCTTGCGGGTTGTAGAGGGGTGTGTGGTTGTGCTTGATGCCGCACCGGGTGTGGAAACAGGAACGGAATTGGTCTGGCAATACGCTGATGAAAGAAAATTGGCAAGATGTATTTTTGCAAACAAGATGGAAAAAGAACATGCAGATTTCTATAAGGCTGTAGAGTCTATATCCATTTTAGAATCATCCGCAAACATTATTCCCTTTCAACTCCCTATCGGTACAGGGGATAAGTTTTCAGGGATAGTTGATCTGATCAGGATGAAGGCATACGAATACAAGGATGGCAAGGCACAGGAAAGACCTATGCCGCAGGATATTTCGGAAAGAATAGAAAAATATAGGGAAAAATTAATAGATGCGGCGGCAGAAAGCGATGATGCCTTAACCGAAAAATATCTGGAAACCATGGAATTGTCTGAACAAGAAATTATCTCGGGGCTAAATAATGGCATCAAGAATGGTACGATTATACCCATTCTTTGCGGTTCAGCCTATAATAATATTGGTGTGGACAGGCTGCTTGATCTGATTGTTGAATCCTTTCCATCTCCAGCAGATGTGGGCGTGGTTTGCGGGGTAAATCCTGATGAAACAAGGACTGTCTCCCTTGATGACCCCTTCTGTGGATTGGTATTTAAGATAATCTCTGATCCGCATATCGGCGAACTGGTCTTTTTCAGGGCATATTCCGGCAGCCTGACCAATGGTATGGATATAATTAATGCAACTACAGGGCATAAAGAGAGGATAGGGCATCTATGTCTGATGTCAGGCAAACATAAAAACAATATTGAAAGGGTAGGTGCAGGGGATATAGGTGCAATTGTTAAGATTAAAGGGGTTAAGATAGGGGCTACCCTGTGTATGACATCTAACCCAATTACCTTGCCCGGCATAGATTTTCCACAACCCTCTATCTCTATTGCTGTAAGACCCAAAACAAAGGCAGATCAAGAAAAGATGGGGCTTGGTCTTCATAAGATTGCTGATGAAGATCCTACCTTTACCATGCATCTTGACCACGAATTATCACAAACCATTATCTCCGGTATAGGGGAAACACATCTGGATGTGGTTGTGGATCGCCTGACAAGAAGGTTTGGGACAGAGGTAGAGTTAGAAAAGCCAAGGGTTCCGTATCGGGAAACCATCAGAAAACCCGGACAGGGCAGCTATAAGCACAAGAAACAATCAGGGGGCAGGGGACAGTATGGCGAGGCATTCCTGAAGATTGAACCATTAACTACTGGTGAACGATTTGAGTTTGTAAGTGATATATTTGGCGGTGCTATCCCGGCAAAATATGTTCCCCCTGTGGAAAAGGGTGTCAGGGATACCATGGATAAGGGCATCCTTGCTGGTTGTCATATAATTAATGTCAGGGTAACCCTGTATGACGGCTCATTCCATGATGTAGATTCCTCTGATTTAGCCTTTCAGATTGCTGGTGCAGGTGCCTTTAAGAAGGCGTTTGAGGATGCCAATCCAGTACTGTTAGAGCCTATTGTTGAGGTAGAGTGCCTTGCACCAGAGGCAAATATGGGCGAGGTGATTGGAGACCTTAATGTGCGAAGGGGAAGGATACTGGGTGTAGAGCCTCAAGGGAAGAATGAGTTGGTAAAGGCAAATGTTCCCCAGTCAGAGATGTATAAATATGCTACGGCACTGCGATCCATTACCCGTGGGCGCGGCAGCTTCAAGATGAAATTTGCTCATTATGAAGAGGTGCCTCATCCGATTGCAGAGAAGATCATTGCTGAGGCTAAGGTAGCGAGGGAAGAAGAGCATCATGCATAAAGAAAATTAAAAATTATGAATTATGAATTAAAAATGGTAACTACTCAGCTATTGTTATTTTAAGCACATTTGTAGCTACTTAGGCAGCAAGAATTCAGAATACAGAATTCAGGAGTCAGAAGTCAGAATGAGAACACCTGCTATGATAGTTTTCGCAGGAGATATGGGGATATTGAGAGAGAGATAATGGGATTTATATGCTTACTCTGGAGCTATTCTGAATTCTGACT
>JAHIZN010000413.1 GCA_018814245.1 bacterium | reverse complement strand
ATATGTGATATTTATGCCCTAAATAGGTTGACCAGAAAAACCTGTTTCTCTGGTTTTGAATATGGAATATGACAAATATCACTCACTGGTGAATGTAGTGGATAAAAACATCAATATCGCATTTGTTCACCGAGAATTGCCACAGGATATTGAGCAATTACATCAAATATACCTGCTGAATGGTGATTAAGTCAGTGAGTTGACATAAGAAGCCCTGCTGTCTGCATCAAACCACCTTTCTTTAATCCCCTTAACCCTTTCTAAACCCTATTTCTCTTTGTTCTTTTGTTAGCGGACTCATCAGACTCTTTATGGCATCAAAGACTACCTTGAACTGTGTATCATATTTGTTCTCCATTGCCTCAATCTTTTTCCTTAAATCTTCGTGGGAGGCTAATATCGTTCTGAGTTTGGTGAATGTTCTCATAATCTGGATGTTGACAAGAATAGCTCTTTTGCTATTGAGGACAGAAGAGAGCATGGCTACACCCTGTTCTGTGAAGGCAAAGGGGAGTTTTCTTGTTCCGCCCCAACTTGATGTACCAAAATGGCACATCAAGTTTGTAACTTCTTCTCTTGTAAGCTGAAACATAAAATCAGCAGGGAATCTGACAATATTTCTACGGACTTGACGGGTTAGCTGGTTTGTTTCAACCCCGTACAATTCCGCCAAGTCCCTATCCAACATCACCTTTTGACCCCTTATCAAAAGAATCCTTGCCTCTATCCCTTCAATTGGAATCAACTGATCCATCTTATTGTTTCCTCCTAATCAAATATGCCTGCTGAGTGGCTCCTTAAACAGGGTGGGGATGAATAATTGGGAAATACGCATGTAGTGCCTCCTTTGGTTTTTCGTAACAGTTCAGCTAACCGCAGAGACGAAAGAGACGCTGAGTATGGAACTTACTCAAACAACAAAAATTAGAACACAGAAAGCTAAAGAGGAAAAATCTGTAGTATGTCTCCTCTGTGCTCTGTAACCTGATTTATTCTCTGCGTCTTTGCGACTCTGCGGTGAACTATTACGGTTTTTCTAAGCAGCTTGAGAAGATTGTTGCGATACCTTATGATGAGTTTCTAATGCTTTTATATGATACCGTAAATTATCCGGACAAATATCATATTCATTTGGCCAATAAATCCCCCGGCCGTTTTCATATATTTTGACTTGCTGAAAATATTCCGGGTCTGATAGTGGTTTTGTCAATAGATTATCTCCGAAAAACTGCGTCCCATCTATAATTTTTTCTACACCATCATCAAAGACTAAATCAAGACAATAGTTCTCTAATACCTGTAATTGGGTAATTTTGACCATAATTCTGCCTCCCTATTCTAAAGAATCAATTTTATTCAATGGAGCAGGTTTTCTTGCCTGTTCCCAATTATATAATAATTCTTGTCGATGTTCTAATGCCCATTCAGCAACCAAAAGCCGAGCCCGTTTAGGAAGACTGCCTTTGAACATTTCAAGTGTATGAATGTTAAATAGAGCCTCTTGATCCTGATATTCTGCATGGAAATGAGCAGGTGGATGCTCATTAACAAACATTCGGATAATGATTCCATAAAATCTACAGATTTCTGGCATTTTTGCTTCCTTTTTAATGTTGTTTACCATATCGTGCAAAATATTGGTCAATCTCTGGTCGCAATTCAATCCCAATTCGTTCAAAGATGTCCAGCAAGTCAAGATATGCCCAAGAGCCACCAATAAAATCCCAAAACTCGTTTGCTACTTTCAATTCATTGGCAAGGTCAAGCATCCCTCGCATTGTCCATCGGTTATAAGGTTGTGGCTCATATGGATTGTAAGGAATTGCAATGAGCGATTGAACATTTGCCGTTGGATTGTTAGCTAAAGTTGCTGCAACACATTCTAAAAGCGTTCGTTTGAATTCCTTAAAGCCTCCAGCATTTGGCTTCGCAGTTTTGAGATCAAACAGGTAAATCGCTCCATCGTGTGCTATCAGTTTTATGTCAACCTTAGTGAGTTTTACTGCTTTCATCTCTCCCTGCTGACAAACCTCTTTGATTAAACGAATTTCTTCCGTTTTATCGGGTAAAGTGGCAGCAGTAGCTAATCTGTCCATTATGTTTTGGATAACACGATGTGCTTCAGAGGAAATTTGATTTCCTGCCACTTGTTGTGATGATGCACTTGCAAAATTTGATTCTGCCAATGCTAACGCAACTGGTTCAAAAATGCTTGTTCCAAAGTTTGTGTTCAAGGAATGAATGAAAGAAAACAATGCCATTCGGTCTTTGCCAAGCAATCTTGTATGGAAGGGCATTGAAGCTGGCTCTGGGTTGTAGTTTTGAAATTTATGTCGCAAGCTGTTGCGTAAAATATTTTCAATATTTGTAATCTGTTGATTTGATAACACCATTTATTTCTCCTTCAAGTGAAAAATGGTCTCTGAATACGCCCCTTTATCCTTCTCGGTGCGATTTAATACGGGTCGTTTATATTGATTAACAATTTGCATCCCTGCGTTTTCGGCAATAATCGGATACATATTGTGCTTATCATTTGCCACAAGAAAAACATCGTAATCGTCAACTAAATAATTTTTACAATTGTTAAGTACTTCAGTTATTCCTTGTATGTAGCTCTGTTTTGCTTCTCTTCCCTGTCCTTTGTAGAGAGGGCCAATCTCCAATTGATCTTTTCGTTCAAAGCCAAAAAGGTCATAAGCGTATGCGTGTTGTTCGTGATAATCAATTAAACCAACATACGGCGGACTTGAAAAAATACCCTTGATTTTTTGCCTTTGAGCTAACCTTGCAAATGAGGCATTTCTTCTTTCAATTTCTCCAAATATATCAATGGTTCTACTGTCACCCGTTAAACAAAGCTGGAAGGTTTGAGTTCGCAATCTGTCAAATTGAGAAAGCCTCGCAATGGTGTCTTTTGTGTATGTTTCCCACCATTTAAGGATAGAAAAAAGCGGCTTGCAAACCTTACCGTGCTTTGAACAGTAGTAGGTCGCTGTTATTGGTTCAAGTAAGGTTGCCAAGTCTGCATGTGTGGTTGCCCTGCAAGAACGAATAGTTCTACTTAGAATAATACTGATGATTTTTTTTGCAGCAATATTCTTAATCTTTTTGATTTCAGTAAACACAAATTGAATTTCATCCCTGATGTTTTGCGAATACCACTTGTCAAGAAAGGTGTCTGTTTTATCTTGTCTTAGCTTTATGTTGTATTCTTTAACGAGATTGTTGAAAATAGGTAAAAATTCTTTTTCTTTTTCTGCTCCGTATTCATCCTCATTTACTCCTCCTCGTTGAAGGTTGTATTTGTAATCAGGAACAGGAAAGTATTTGTTATTAAAGTCATACAGTGCTCGCAAAAGTTTTTCTTCAAACTCAAGGGTATGAGAATTCGCAAGGAATTCCTTGAGTGCCCTTGTTATTCTACTAATTTCGGTTTGAACATCAACAAGGTCATATTTCATAACCTTACAATTTCCAATCAGGGCATTAAAAGCAGAGACATCAATCCCAATAGCGTGCATACCAAGTTCACAAGATTGAACCATTGTTGTTCCGCTTCCTGAGAATGGGTCAAGAATAATATCACCTTTCTTAAAATAAACCTGTTTCTTGAAATTATCAATATGGCCATCCAGAAAGTACTCCACAAGCTGTGGAATGAATTTCCCTTTGTAAGGATGCAGCCGATGAACATGTTTTGTTGTTTCGGCCTCTTTGTATTGATCAAATGATAAAGCCCAGTTTAACTCCTCCCCAAGTTGTTTTTTCCACGAAACCTCACGATTACCGTTATAGGCTTTGTAATAATTTAACAATTCCTGTTTTGAAACCTGTGTTGTTCCGTTGTCGCCAATTTTCTTTATCCGTCCATACTGAATAAGGTAGGATATATTAGAGGTTGTAACAGTTTTCTCTAAATATCCTGTTGCCCAAATACTTGCTTCTTTTATGGAGAATAATGTATTTGTTTCAATCATTTTCTTTTTTCCTATCATCACCCTGCTGTCGGAGGCAAGAAACGGATGGTGGATATTTTTGTCCGTTACTTAGTAGCAATTCTTGGTGAAATAATCTTGTATGTAGTTCAAACTATTCGACATGCTGTTGCGGAATAGGAATTGTAGTGCACCCTACCCTATCTATCTGAGTAATTATATAAGATTACTACAAAATTCCCTAACTGTCAAGCAAAATTTCAGTGTAATAGTAATAGGTCATCTAACCGATTGCTGTCCATTCATCTGAAACTCCGACATAAGGACAGTAATTCTAAATAGGTCATAACACTTACTCTACCAAGGGGTTGGGAATAATCTCAATATATTTTCCAAAAAGTTATATAGAATGCATTCCCTTGTAATGTATGCAATCATATATGTT
>JAHIZN010000412.1 GCA_018814245.1 bacterium | reverse complement strand
CTCTCATGAAGCAGTGCCTCCATGAAAAATGGGTACATCCTTTGATAGCTATGATTGCCTTTAATCTGGATTTCCTCTGCATTCATCCTTTTCGTGATGGAAATGGCAGGGTTTCACGGCTGCTGCTTTCACTCCAATGTTATCAATTAGGTTATGAAGTCGGTCGTTATATCAGCATTGAGCGAATTATAGAGCAGAACAAAGACCGCTACTATGAAACCCTTGAACAGAGCTCACAGGGCTGGCATGAAGGAGAACATAACCCATGGCATTATATAAACTATATCCTTTTCATACTTAAGACTGCTTACCGTGAATTTGAAGAGCGAATGGGACAATTGAGGTCACCAAAGGGTGCAAAGACCGGGATAATAACAGCAGCCATCGAAAAAACTCACTGCTCATTTCGCATCGCTGATATTCAAAGGGAATGTCCCGGTGTGAGCGTGGATATGATTCGGCAGGTATTGAAAATTATGAAAGCATCAAAACAGATTGAATGCCTCAGCCGGGGACAGAACGCACAGTGGCAAAAAACAAGTAAGGGAATTAGGTAATATCTATTGAAATAGGTAATGAAATAGGTACTACTCGACAAGCTGTTACAAAACTGATAATCAGCGGCAACACCATACCATATACAATCCCTGCTGCTGAGATTAACACAATATGCTGTATGCTTCTCGTGCCAAATTTCTATTCCGTAACAGCCTGACGACCAGAACGAAACTGTCACGGTGCGATAGATGAAGTAAATAAGGCGATAAACTACTGTCGTGTCAACCTTAATTTGACGCATAACAATTTGTAGAGACATCCCTGCCAGAGAGGCTCCCTCTTTGTGGGTGTCATTAAGCAGGGACAAGCCCTGCAGCTACGATGTGATCAATTGTTGTGTGTGGGAATCTTTGTAGCTGCGACCCTTGTGGTCGCTTATTGGTGGGGCAGAAACAGGGGAGGCAGCACCTTTGTCACCCACTGCATTCGCAGAGGAAGGCTCTGTCCATACATAATTAACTATGCGACAATTAACAGTTGACACGACACTACCTTGTGGATATGGATGAAGAGACAAAAGAGAGCTCTTGGAATTATCAACAAGGTAAAAAAAATATTTCAAAAGAGGGTTTTTCAATGAAAAATATTAAGGTTAATTTAGGTGAAAGAAGTTATGCTATTTATATCGATGCTGGGTTACTAAAAAATATCGGAAATATCCTGACAGAGGCAGGGGTTGGGCATGATGTTGTGGTGATTACTAACCCTAAGGTAGGATATTTTTACAAGGATATACTTGTTTCGCAGCTAAAAGAGACAGGCTTTGAAACAAGGGTAATTGAAATACCCGATGGAGAAGATTATAAAAACCTTAAAACAGTTGCCTATCTCTATGATAAATTAGTAGAGATGAAAGCCCATAGGAAGACAACCCTTATTGCATTAGGTGGTGGGGTAATAGGTGATATAGTTGGATTTGTAGCAGCTACATTTATGCGCGGCATTCCATTTGTTCAGATACCAACTACCCTGCTTGCTCAGGTGGATAGCAGTGTTGGTGGGAAGACCGGGGTAAATCTGACAACAGCAAAGAATATGGTTGGTGCCTTTTGGCAGCCGCAGGTAGTTATTATTGACCCGGATGTGTTAAAGACCCTGTCATTAAGGGAGATTAAGTCTGGACTTGCTGAGGTAATAAAGTATGGGATGATCCATGATGCAGACTTCTTTGAGTATTTAGAAAAAAATATCCAGCACATTGAAAGATTAGAATCTGAAGCAATGATTCATATCATCGACTCCTCGTGTAAGATAAAGGCAGAGGTGGTTGAGTCTGATGAGCGGGAGGCAGGCTTAAGGGCAATACTAAACTTTGGTCATACAATCGGACATGCCTTAGAGTCGCAAACATCTTATCAGCTTTTTCGTCATGGGGAGGCAATTAGTATTGGTATGGCAGCAGCAGTAAAGATTGCTGCCAGAATAGGGATGTTCCCAAGAAAAGATGTAACCCGATTAATAACCCTTCTTCAGATGGCAGGATTGCCAGTAAAATTTAAGGATTTATCACCAGATGATCTTTTACAGACTATGTTTTCAGATAAAAAGAATGTATCTTCCGAACACATAAGATTCATCTTGCCAAAAAGAATCGGGCATGTTATAATGGTTGAGGATTTAAGCCAACAGGTAATTGTAGATATTTTAAAGGAGCAAAAAGAATAAATGAGGATATTAGTTATTCATGGACCAAACTTGAATCTTTTGGGAACAAGAGAGCCAGAAATATATGGTTCTGTAACCATGGAAGAGATAAATAATAGCTTAAGGCAAACCGGTCAGATGTTAGGGGCAGAGGTTGAGTGCTTTCAATCAAACCATGAGGGTGCAATTATAGATAAAATATCTCAGGCAAGAATCCTTACCTCTGACAGCAACAACAATCCTGACAAGGGTGGTTTTGATGCCATTATTATAAATCCCGGGGCATATACTCATACCAGCATCGCTATTGCTGATGCCCTCGCAGGGGTTAATATTCCAGCTATTGAGGTACATATCTCTAATATTCACAAGCGGGAAGAATTCAGGCAAAAATCCTTTATTGCCTCGGTAGCTGTAGGTCAGATAACAGGATTTGGCAAGAACTCTTATTTATTAGGGCTAAGGGCAGCTGTGGATATAATTGAACAAGCGTAGTGTCGTGTCAACCTTAATTTGACGCATAACAATTTGTAGGGACATCCCTGCCAGAGGAGCTCCCTTGTGAGTGTCCGTTAAGCAGGGACAAGCCCTGCAGCTACGATGTGATCGATTGTTGTGT
>JAHIZN010000058.1 GCA_018814245.1 bacterium | reverse complement strand
TATCTCATTTTCACACATGACATGAAATCAGTCAATACGCTTTTACAGAGAAAGATCCACAAAGGGTGTAAATATCGGTGGTGTCTCCCTTTTCTCCATTATCTCCCTATCTCTCTATTCTCTATCCCCTTATCTCCTAAGAATTGCAGCAAAACAGGAGTAATTGCAAACAAGAAGAGCCGTTGACAAGGGTTCATCTCTTAAGATTTACACCCTTTGTGGATCTTTCTCTTCTCGTTGCAATAGCTGCTGGCTAATAATCCACTAAAAAATCACAGTAGCTGAGTAGTTACTAAGTAAGATGTATTATGCTGGTATTGATATTGGCTCAACAACTACAAAGACCGTAATAATAGATATAAAATGTAATATTGTAGGAAAATCCTTAATGAAGACAGGTGTAAACATGAAGAAAACATCGGAAGAATCACTTCTTCTATCTTTAGAGGATAGTGGTATCCCCAGCGAAAGATTACGAAAAATAATTGCTACTGGTTATGGAAGGAATATTGCTGCCTACAAAGATACTACCGTCCCAGAGATAATTGCTATTGCTCAAGGTGTATCCTGCTGTAACAACAACGGAATAAAGACAATATTGGATATTGGAGGGCAGGATACTAAAGTAGTGAAAACAGGCGCGGATGGAAATGTAATAAAATTCATGATGAATGATATGTGTGCTGCCGGTACAGGCAGATTTCTTGAAAATATAGCCAGAGCATTAGAGATGAAATTGGAAGAGATGATAGAAAAGGGATATAATGCTGTAGATATAATAGAGATAGCCAGTGCTTGTACTGTATTTGCAGAATCTGAGATTATCACTTGTCTTTCAAGAGGTGAAAAATCTGAATCTGTTTTTGCTGGACTCCATAAAAGCATGGTAAAAAGGGCCATTACTCTTGTTCAGAATGTAGGTTTTACCCAACCTCTCTTTTTCACCGGTGGGGTAACAAAAAATAAATGTATCAGAAAGATGCTTGAGGAAAAGTATGGAGAAGTGATAATCCCGGATAATCCTCAGTTAATAAGTGCTATGGGTGCGGCTGTAATTGCCATGAATAAAGATAAAGAAGGAGGTATGGTATCATGAAGATGAGGTTGATTATAGTTTTGCTATTGTTGAATTGTTCCATCAGTCTTGCTCAGAATATAAATTGTGGGGTAGTCTATCTTAAAGAGCATAAGATAGAACAAGCAATCAGAGAATTTGAAGAAGCGTTAAAGAATGAACAAAGCAATCCGTTGATATACCGCTACTTGGGAGAGGCATATCTGCGAGATGATAACCTTGATAAAGCTATAGAGATTTTAAAGAAGGGGGTAGATATCTCTCCAAAGAGTGCTGATATGCATTATTATTTAGGAGAAGCTCTCCGGATAAAGATGGAATGTACAAGTTGGACACATTTTCTCTCCAAGATGTCTATTGGAGAGGAATCATGGAATGAACTGAGAGAATCTGTTAAATTAGATCCCAGTCACTTTGATGCCCACTTTTCCCTGGGACTTATGTACTATTACGCACCAAAAATTTATGGGGAGACGGATAATGCCATCTTTGAATTCAAAACAGCTTTGAAGATAAAATCAGACTCTGCTAATGCACATTATTGGTTAGGAGAAGCCTATTATAAAAAGGGAGAGGAGTCTCTGGCTATAGCTGAATGGGAAAAAACACTCGATTTAGACCCCAAAAATAAACAGGCCCGAGAATCTTTATCAAAGACAAAAGCAAATAAAAGAGTGATTAGAAGATGAATATAGTACTGCGGGAGATACAGTTTCATAAAATCAGATTCTTATCAGCTACTCTGGGATTAGGCATACTTTTCTTAGTAGTACTGGCTATGCAGGGGATATATCAGGGACTGGTAAAAGATGCTGTCTCTTATATAGAGGGAACTAACGCTAATATCTGGGTTTCCAAGGAAGGAACCGCCGGTCCTTTTATTGATTTATCGTAACTACTCAGCCATCTCATTTTCACACATGATATGAGATCAACCAATACAATTTACAGAGAAAGAGCCACAAAGGGTGTAAATTCTAAGATGTAAATATTCAGCTATCAGTTGAGCAGAAAACAACGGGTAAATGTAATTGCAAATTGTGGGTTAGTTGATTGCTAACGACTGAATACTTACAGATATTTACACCCTTTGTGGTTCTTTCTCTTTTCGTTGCAATAGCTGTTGGCTAATAATTCACTAAAAAATCACAGTAGCTGAGTAGTTACGATTTATCTATAATTCCCGATGATACAGTGGATCAGATTGCTTCTATAGAAGGAGTCAAACAGGTCAATCCTCTTATATTTGGAGCTTTTTCTACTCAGGTAAAGGGAGAAATTAAAAATTTTGGTATCATTGGTTATGCCCTTAACAAGTCAGGTGGTTTAACTGAGATAATTGAAGGACGCCCAATAATTAAGAATCGTTATGAGGTAGTGGCTGATAGATATCTAAGGTTTAAAGTGGGAGATAAAATACCTCTCGAAAATGAGCTGTTTGAAGTTGTAGGAATAGCTAAGGGAATGTGTTTGACAGGAGATATACCATTTTTATTTATGTCTCTGGATAATGGACAGCGTATTTTCTTTGGGAAAGGAAAGGATGAAAAAAGATGGAGACAGAACAATGTAAGAGAAAGATTTAGACTATTTATATCTTTTATTTCATCTAACTTAGAGGATATAAATACACTAACCTCGGGTTCGAATTTTATTAATGCTGCTTATTTAACTGTAAAAGATGGATATTCACCACAAGAGGTAGCAAAGAGGATCTCAAGTCAACTCGATCTTAACTGTTTTACTCAAGAAGAAGAGATAACTCTTATCTTTAACAATTTTTTGAAAATGTATAAGGAGCAGATGGAGATGTTCCGCATGATGATGATAGTAATCTCCGGAGTAATAATATCGCTGGTTGTCTTTTCCGCTACTATTGAGAAGACTAAAGAAATTGCTACATTGAAAGTAATTGGGATTCCATATATATTCATTATTGGTATGATAGTCAATCATGTAGTTTTAATTGGTCTGGTGGCTGCCGGGGTTGGAACTATTTTATTATTACTGATCAAGGATATGTTCTTCTTTCCTCTGGTAGTCTCGATTAATGAGATTATTTTCTTCTTCATGGGGATTACCTTAACTTGTATCCTGAGTAGTTTATTAGCTATCAAACAAGTTCTTAAGATTGATCCTATGATTGCATTGGAAAGGTAATGGGAAAAATGGATATCGTTAAAGACGAGTTGCTCTTTCTAATATTCGACATGAGAAGATTGGTTTTATCTTCCAGTCATTTAATCTAATCCCATTTCTATCAGCTATAGAGAATGTAGAAATTATTATAAATACCAAAGGTAAAAAGAAGAGAGCTATGCAATTATTAGACCGTTTAGGATTGGAGAATAAATATAATCGTAAACCATCTGAGCTTTCAGGAGGGGAAAAACAGCGGGTATCCATAGCTCGTGCTTTGGCTAATAATCCTAAGGTTATTCTGGCTGATGAACCAACCGCTAATCTTGATACTGAACATGGATATGAAGTGATACAAATATTTAGAGAACTGTCTCAAGATAATGGTAAGGCAATCATTATGGTAACTCATGATATACGAATGGCAGAGCATGCTAATAGAATCATTCGAGAGGTGGATGGGAAGATTAGAGAAGATTGTGAGAGAAGCCTACGGAAAGATTGTCCATGAAGGCCAAAAGGGTTGTAAATGTTGTGTGCCGGATACCAAGGAGTTTGCTAAATCTATCGGCTACTATGAAGTATTATTGTGCTTCTTTAGACGGAATCATAAATTTCTTCAATTAAAGTTAGCGATTTGGGAGCTTGTTAGCTAATAGCTATTGCAACAAAAAGAGAAGAATCACAAATGGTGTATATCTTAGGGAACATGGTTGTATCTATGAAGTTACACCCTTTGTGATTCTTTCTCTGTAAACAAGATTGACATGATTTGGTCTTAAGCATGACCCCAAGAAAAGTCGCTTAATAATTGAATGAAAAATTACGATTCACGGTGAACCAGCACAATATAATGTGTTAGCAACTGAATATGGTGTTTCCATGATTGGTATTTTTGGCTCAGTGGCAAAAGGTACTATGACAGAAGATAGCGATTTGGACAGAGCGTTGCATACTCGATTCAACATTTACAAGTAGTTATCTGAAATTGTCAATTTTATCAGTTAATTCTTCTTTTCTCCATTTCTCCCTTTTCCCATTTCTCCTTCATTACACATCTGAATAGTTACGATTTCTGACTGATTCGAAATGTGTATGAAATAACAATAGCTGAG
>JAHIZN010000057.1 GCA_018814245.1 bacterium | reverse complement strand
ACGGAGATATGACAGGAGATATGGGGATGAAAAAAATAGACTTCAGGAGGGTTAATTAGAATAAATATCTCCTCATCTCATTATCTCTCTATAATAATCCCCTTATCCCCTCACATATCTCCTTTTCTTACACTACCTGAACGGTTACCACAAATTGAACAGTTACAACCATACGACTAATTTGCCCCTAATCTACCCTTTATCTCCTCTGTCTTTTCCTCCAGCAACCCCTTATTCTTTGCCTCGACATTTAACCGAATAAATGGCTCTGTGTTTGAGGCACGAAGATTAAACCGCCACTCTGAGTATTCTACAGACAGCCCATCAATGCTGGAAATCTCGCCATCCCCATAACATTCTTCAATCTCCTGTATCTTATCTTTTGGAGAGTCAACAAGACAGTTTATCTCACCAGAGATAAAATACTTTGACTTCAGGGGAAGAAGCAGTTCAGATAAAGACTTATTTGTGATAGACATCAATTCCAAAATCAACATTAAAGGAATCATGCCATTATCTGCATAATAGTTATCACGGAAATAATAATGAGCACTCATCTCTCCGGCAAAAAGAGCATCTTCCTTCCGCATCCGTTCCTTGATAAAGGCATGCCCTGATTTATTAATAAGAGGAATACCGTTATATTGTTTAATGATATCAATATTTGCCCATATCAGCCGCGGGTCAAAGATTATCTTTGAGCCTGGTTTTTTTTTCAGAAATGCCTCAGCCAGAAGGGCAGTGATATAATAGCCGTCAATAAACTCACCATTTTCATCAATAAAAAAGCACCTGTCAGCGTCTCCATCCCATGCAACCCCAAGGTCAGCCCTTTCTTGCTTCACCCTTTCTATGATCCCAGCCCGCTTTTCTTCGAGTAATGGGTTTGGTTCCCCATTTGGAAACCTTCCATCTGGCTCAAAGTTCATGGGTATTATCTGAACAGGTAAATTCTGAACAATCCCTGAAACCACCTTGCCGCCAATCCCATTGCCTGCATCAGCCACTATCCGATAGGGCTTTACCACCCCTGGATTGATAAAGGAAAGCACATGCTTTACATATTCATCATAGATATCCCTTGAGGTTATTGTGCCCTTTTTATCAGACTGAGTAAATTTTTGTTCAATAGCCAGATCCCGAATCTCGTAGATACCTGTATCTCCTGATATGGGAATGGACTGCTCTCTGACTAATTTCATCCCATTATACTGAGGAGGGTTATGAGAGGCTGTAAGCATGATACCGCTATCACATCCACACCATGGCACAGCAAAGTAAACCATATCTGTTGACACCTCTCCCAAGTCAATAACATCTACCCCCATGTCCATAATGCCCTGACTCAAGGCTTCAAACAATGATTTTGCTGAAAGACGAACATCTCTTCCAATCACAACATTTTTTGGTTTAACAAACTCTACGAATGCCTTGCCTATCTGGTAAATAGTATCCTCATTTAATTGCTCAGGATAAATCCCACGAATATCGTATGCCTTGAACATTGATGGATTAATTTGCATATTTCACCTCTTCTTAATTATCGTTTACCCTATATCTTACCATAATTTTGATTGCCTGTCAAGCTTTTTTGCCCATGCACCCCTGCCACTCATACCCTGTATCTATTCCCAGAACAGACAATACCTTATTAACCATAGCATCCACAAGCTCATCTATTGTAACGGGATTAGCATAAAAAGGCGGCATAGCTGGAACAATATCAACCCCCATACTTCTCAGGACAAGCATATTCTTAAGGTGTATCTCACTTAACGGGGTCTCACGAGGTACAAGGACAAGCTGCCTTCTTTCCTTTATAGCAACATCTGCTGCCCGTTCAAGAAGGTTATTTGAGTTACCACAAGCAATAGCAGATAATGTAGACATACTGCATGGGATGACAATCATTGCCTTTATCTTGAAAGAACCACTTGCAATTGACATAGTTAAGTCGTGATAATCCATGAAATGAAGATTTTTGAATCCCTCAAAGCAGGCATTAATATCATCAATTCCAAGTTCCTGTTTGAAGACCTCTTTTGCTGGATCCGTAACCATCAAAAATATCTCGCATCCCATTCCAGAGGGGCTCCCTCTTTCCAACAATAATTCAACCAATCTCTTACCATAAATTACACCACTTGCCCCTGTAATACCTACAACATACCGATCCATTCAATCCCTCCACATATTGTTAAGCATGATCTGCATAATACTACGCCTTCTGTAATCGTTCAGACTATAACATTAAAAGTGTAAGAAGGGGGATATGGAGATATGACATGAGATATGGGGAGAATAATATAATCAATGCCTTAAAATCGAAGGGAAGATTACAGGGTTATTATTCCTAAGGGGATAAGTTGTATTATCCTCATATTTTTCTAATCCCTATATCTCCTTATCTCCTCCATAATCCCCCACATCTCCTTTTCTTACACTACCTGAACGGTTACCGCCTTCTCAACCCGAGCGCTACACACCTTAAGCTCTGGTATCTTTGCCTTTGGGTCAATGGCTGGATTGGTGAGTACATTGGCTGAAGCCTCGGCAAAGTGGAAGGGGATAAACAAAACCCCTGTGTCTATTGTTTCAACAACCCTTGCACTTAACTCTATCCTGCCGCGAAGGGTTGAAACACTGACCATATCCCCGTCATTTACCCCTAAGTTACTGGCATCGATTGGATTCATCTCAACAAAGCCTTGCTTGCACATCCAGTCTAATCCAACACACCTTCTGGTCATGGAACCCGTATGGTAGTGTGCCAGAACACGACCCGTAGTCAGGATATATGGGTACTTGCTGCTTGGCAGCTCAGCAGCCGGGATATACTCAACAGCAGAAAATTTACCCTTGCCGCGGGTGAATTTATCCTTGTGCAGGAATGGTGTTCCTGGATGATTTATGTCAAGGCATGGCCATTGCAGCCCGCCCTTTTCCAGCCGATTATACCTGATCCCCCCATAGGATGGGGTCAGGATGGAAATCTCGTCCATTATCTCGGACTCTGACTCATATCTCATGTCATAACCCATCCTTGAGGCAAGCTCGCATATTATTTTCCAATCAGCCATAGCCCCACCAATAGGCTCAATCGCTTTTTGTATCAATTGTACCCGTCGCTCGGTATTGGTAAATGTGCCGCCCTTTTCAGCAAAACTAACCGCAGGCAAGACCACATCTGCTAATTGTGCTGTTTCGGTCAGGAATATATCCTGTACCACAAGGAATTCCTTATCCTTGAGAGCTTGCTTGACATGATTTGCATCAGGGTCAGATACAACCGGGTTTTCACCCATGACATACAATCCCTTAATATTATCATGCAGCATCTCGGTCAGGGTAAGTCCTGGTGATGCTGAAAGTTTAACACCCCATGCCTGTTCAAACTTGAGCCGTACATTCTCGTCAGACACTGGCTGATACCCTGAATATACATTTGGCAGGGCACCCATATCACATGAACCTTGAACATTATTCTGCCCGCGTAATGGCAAAACCCCGCTTGACTTTTTGCCGACATTAGCGGTAAGCATTGCCAGATTAGCAGTACAAAGCACATTATCCACACCGGTTGTATGCTGGGTAATACCCATAGAATACACGATACAGGCTGTCTGGGCACAGGCATATATTCTGGCTGCCTCTCTTATTTTTTCAGCAGGAATGCCGCATATCCCTTCAACATACTCTGGTGTATATTTTTCTACTGTTGTCTTAAATTCCTCAAACCCTTCACACCTGTCTTTAATAAATCCTTGATCATGCAGCCCTTCTGACAGGATGACATTCATCATGGCATTCATCCATGCAACATCTGTACCAGGCTTTTGCTGAAGATGGAGATGGCTGATATCTGTCAGCTCTATCTGTCTTGGGTCAACCACAATAAGTTTTGCCCCATTAGCAACAGCCTTTCGTATCTCAATTCCAATAATTGGATGGCATTCTGTTGTATTTGAGCCGGTTACAAGGATACATTTTGTATCCTGTATCTCATCAATGGCATTGGTCATGGCACCAGAGCCAAAGGCTGTTGCTAGCCCAACCACGGTTGAGGCATGACAAAGCCTGGCACAATGGTCAACATTGTTGGTCCCAATAACCACGCGCATAAACTTTTGAAACAGATAATTTTCCTCATTGGTACACCGAGCTGATGAAATCCCGGCCATTGAATCTGCCCCATATTTATCCTTTATCTGACTAAACCGTTCTGCAATCAGCCCCAGGGCTTCATCCCATGAGGATTGGGCAAGCTCACCATTCTTACGGATCAGAGGGTGTTTCAGCCTGTCATCACGATGGATAAAATCATACCCAAACCTGCCCTTAACACACATCCTGCCATGATTAATGCCGGGTGTATTGCTTGATGTAATCTTAACTATTTTGCCATCCCTGACATTCATATCAAGTGTACAGCCACAGCCGCAATATGGGCAAATAGTTGCTGTCTTTTCCATCTCCCAGACGCGTCCCCTACCCTTTGACTGTTTTTCTGTCAGGGCACCAACCGGACAAACACTCACACACTGACCACAAAAGGCACAATTCATATCCTGAAGCGGCTTATCAAAGTATGTCCCTATCCTTGTTTCAAAACCGCGGTACAGGTAATCAATCACACCCCTTCCCATTTCCTTTTCACAGATAGTTGCGCACCTGCCGCAAAGGATACATTTATTATAATCCCTTTCAATGAGCGGATTACTGGAATCTATTGGGTAATGATGCCCTTTGCCTGCAAAACGGCTGCCTTCCACACCCATTTCATAAGCATATCGCTGCAATTTACACACGCCATTTTTTTCACACACAAGGCAATCCTTTGGATGATCCGAAAGAAGCAATTCCAAGACAAGCCTTCTTGCTGCAAGCACCCTTTCTGTATTGGTAGATATTTTCATACCCTCTTTCGCAGGGTATGAACACGAGGCTGCCAAACCCTCTACCCCCTCAACCTCAACCACACACAACCTGCAGGCACTTGTTGGGGATAATCCATTTTGATAGCACAGGTGTGGGATCTTGATGCCAACAGACTTTGCTGCATCAAGGATGGTTGTGCCATCTGGTACGGATACATTCTGGTCGTTAATTGTTAAATTTATCATTTTATTCTCCTAAAATTAGAATAGTGTCATTAAATAGTTAACTCTCGATGTTCAAGTTTTTTGAAAAATTAATGTTTACCACAGAGACACCAAGACGAGATTCTTGCAGGAGTTTATCCCTGTGAATGCATCCGCAGGAATGACAGTTGAAACATCAACAGGCTGTTACGGAACTGATAATTAGCGTCAGCACCATACTGCATACAGTGCCTGCCAATGAAATTAGCACAACATGCTGTATGCTTTTCGTTCTGAATTCCTATTTCGTAACAGCCTGTCGAGTATCATTAATGAGAAACAGGAATTTCTTATGGGTACTCTGCCCAAGACCCAGAGGTTTTTCTGTCATTCCTGCCCCTGCATTCACAGGGGTAAACTCCTGCAGGAATCTCCTTCCTGTGCTTTCGTGACAAACATTCATCATCTTTCAAAAAAAACTCGACCTGTGCGGTTGTGGATAATTACATCAAAACTATTGGTACTTTTGGTAGTCGCAGGCTTCAGCCTGCGTATAATAACGCAACAACCGCATAGGTCGAATTTGTTTCTGTGTAGGGGCAGTCCCCTGTGCCTGCCCTGATATGTGGCAACCATGTGGGCAGAGGGGCAACCACGGGCATACTGTGTGAAAACTCAATTTCACGATAATTGCCCGTAGTGGCAAGTCCCCCCGTGCCTGCCCTCTGTCTCTACAATCTGTTGCAGCACAATCTGTCGTGTCAATCTCGCTATAGGGAAAGAGCCCACAAAGGGTGTAAATATCTTAGGGAGAATAATTCAACGATAATAAGGTAAAGATGAGCTTGATGAGGGTTCATCTTAAGAATTTACACCCTTTGTGGCTCTTTCTCTTCTCGTTAATCTGTCGTAGCATTGATGCCCAAATCATGAGTTTT
>JAHIZN010000411.1 GCA_018814245.1 bacterium | reverse complement strand
TTCGGCTGAGATTGAGCTGCCACTGTTGGCAGGACATTCACAACCACGGCTGGTTCAACCACATCCGATTGTGCCTGATCCACCGCTGCAAGCATGGCATCAACAACCACAGCTGGTTCAATCACATCCAGCTGAGCTTGAGCCACCACTGCAGGCATGACATCAACAACCACGGCTGAGTCAATCATATTCGGCTGGGCTTGAGCTGCCGCTGTTGGCAGGGCATCAACAACCACAGCTGGGTTAATCACTTTCGGCTGTGCTTGAACCACCACTGCAGGCAGGGCATCAACAACCACAGCTGGATTAATCATATTCGGCTGGGCTTGAGCTGCCGCTGTTGGCAGGACATTCACAACCACAGCTGAGTCAATCACATTCGGCTGGGCTTGAGCTGCCGCTGTTGGCAGGACATTCACAACCACAGATGGGTCAATTACATCTGATTGTGCCTGAGCCACCACTGCAGGCATGACATCAACAACCACAGATAGTTCAACCACATCCGGCTGAGCTTGAACCACCACTGTTGGCAGGACATTCATAATCACAGCTGGGTCAATCACATCCAATTGTGCCTGAGCCACCACTGCAGGCATGACATCAGCAACCACAGCTGGATCAATCACATCCGGCTGTGCTTGAACCACCACTGCAGGCAGAGCATCAACAATCACAGCTGGATCAATCATATCTGGTTGGCTATCGGGCAGACACAGAGGTCTGCCCCTACCATCATCCACTGTTGCTATTGGAATGACATCCATCTGAGCTTGATTTGCCGCTACACGGACAGGGACAAGGGGGTAACACCCCTGATGTCCTGTCCCTACAACAACCGTATCAATTGGCTTTAGTTGTGTCTGATTCACCGCAATTGGCACAAGGGTATGCGTTGCCATCGCATTGTGCCTTTGCCCTTTTTCATTAACAGACATTGCAGATACTTGTTCAATAACATCTACCCACTGATACAAACTATCTGATGACTGTTTCATTGCCACCTTATTCATAACCTGAATGAGAACATTCTTAAAACATACATTATTAAGAAAAGGTCTCACCTTCGGCAGTTGTCCTTGATTGCGGTTTGACATATCATACAAGTCAAACAATTTCCAGATATTCAATTTCGGCGAAAAGACGCTTTCCATATCGTTAATTCTCCCAGCCTTACCACAAACCTGTAAGCATTCAACCATCAGCAATCAGTAGACTACCAAACTAAATTCACCGTTCCATTCTCTTAAATCCTGAACATGCAATGACATTCAGTTCATGTTCCGTTGTCAAGGCATCTATCATCAGATTCAACCCAATATTATCTGAGGGGATATGACCAGCAACTATAAGATTGACATGATTCTTTTCTGCTTCTTTTCGCAAATCATCTGAAAAATGCATACCAATAATTGTGCCCACACCTGCCCGTGAGAACGCTCCCATAGCCTTTTTTGAACCCTCAGTTCCGCCAGTCATTTCGACAATTATTTTTCCTGCCCGATTATCCGGAGAACCTGCAATAATCTTTGGCCCAGCTCCTTCCTGAAATCCCTGCTTGTATTCAGGTATATCCTTTAAGAGTTTAATTATATCCTTCAATGTACGGGGTGCATCCTCATCTATCCTTTTTTGAAGGAAGTTAGTAACCATATTATCGCAAGGTGTATGAAGGCACATAAACGGAATATCAAACAGCCTTGCTGCGTCTACCGCCCTCTGATGATTTATTGGCAGCACCCTTCTTTCTACCTCTGAAATCCTTTCCTTTAATATCCCTTCAGCGACATTAATAGGCACTCCCTGCTTGTTCAGGAAATCAGCCTGCAGATGCATCACATCATAGAATCCAGCAAGGGCAGATCCCTCTGGATGATGAGCAACAATAAGATCAATTTTTTGTCCTCGGGAGATAAGCCGTTCTGCAAGCAAGACTTCCCCTATTTCCATATCAACCCCTACAATCACACTCTCTACCGCCCTATCTGGTTCACCATAGAGTATTCGTGTATCCCTGTATGGGTTGGTCAATCTTTCAATATCAAACTCACACTTTTCTTCTTCCTTCATCTCATTATATTCTTGTTCTACCCGCTTCAGCCCCTCCCGTATCTCTTTTTCCTCTCTCGGGTCAGCCTTTATTCCATGCTCAACCCCCAATCTATACAATTCGCCAACAGTCAACATAAACGACCCCCTATTATTTAGTAATCATTCAATCTTATGATATATTATACTCTCTTTTTGGAAACTATTCAAGAAAAAATTAAGGTATATTGAAAATAAAATGGTAACTATTCAGGCGTAAGAATGATTAAGGCAGGGACAAGGGGGTAGCACCCCTGGCATCCTGCAGCTACAGCTATTCGTGGGTGTATCCGTTGCACCCTGAGCTTCGCTCTCTGCCAAGACAAGCCCCGCAGCTACAGCTATTCATGGGCAAAACTTGTAGCTGCGACCTGCCCTTATCCTTACCCACATCTTTTTGGGAACAGAATTCTGATGGGAAATGCTGCAAAACAACAGAAGCATGTATCGCAAAATGATTAATAATTCAACAATTCATTGATTCAGCAATTGTCAATTGTTGAATTGCTGAATTGTTGAATTGCTGAATTAATGGTGGTTGGACTTGTGGGTAAGGATAAGGACCTGCCAGAGGTGCTCTCCTCTTGTGGTCGCCGTCTCTCTTCTGAATTCTATTACCTGAATGGTCAAGGCAGGGACAAGCCCTGCAGCTACGATGTGATCGATTGTTGTGTGTGGGAATCTTTGTAGCTGCGACCCTTGTGGTCGCTTATTGGTGGGGCAGAGACATGGGAGGCAGCACCTCTATCACCCTGTCCATACATAATTAACTATGCGACAATTAACAGTTGACACGACAGTAGCGATACAACCATTAATCTCAAAGGATAGAATTCCCATTATCTCCCGGCAACGATTTACCCACAAGGAACATGCAAAAGACAAAGATATGCTAAGAAAAGCAAGAAAAGATAAAAATAATATTGACAAGTCCTCGAAAATGTGGTATATTATAATTACAAACATTCAATAGTCAAATGACTATTAAATAAATCAAGGAGGAAAAAATGGAAAAGGGATTTTACATGAAAAAAGGAAAAAGAGGATTGGATATGGTAATTGCTCTTACTGGTTTGTTGATGTCGCTTCCGTTTTTTATTGTTATTCCCATCTTGATAAAATTGGTATCGCCTGGCCCTGTATTTTATAAACAAGAAAGGGTGGGGAAAAAAGGGCAGGTATTTCATATTTATAAGTTTCGCACCATGATTCATGATGCGGAAAGACATACCGGTCCCGTAGAGGTTGCAGTCAATGATTCAAGAATAATACCTTTAGGCAGCTTATTGAGAGGGTTTGGGTTGGATGAAATTCCTCAATTTATCAATGTTTTGATTGGTGAGATGAGTGTAGTTGGACCAAGGCCAGAGAGACCCTTTGATGTGGAACAGCATGAAGTCCTTCAAGGAAAAAGATTACATGTTAAACCAGGGCTCTTTGGTCCATCTGAAATCCAGTATGGTTTTTCAGACGATGCCACTCATGTTACTGTACAAGAAAAAGTGTTCTGGGATTTGAAATATGTCAATAAGCCCTCATTAGGGCATGATATACAGCTTATCTTCTTTGTAATACTGAAGATAATGTTTCGGAGGTATTGCTTTGGAGAGATTCTTTATTGTCAAAACAAAAGCCTTCCGATTTTACAGGGAAGGAAAATTATTCAAGGAGGTAAAACAATGTTAAGATTAGTAGTAAGTTTTTTGATGGTTATGTCTTTTGTTTCTTTGGCAAGTGCTGAAAGTATTACCTATCAGCCAAGTAATGGTATTGATACCATGATAGTGAGTAAGGGAAATACGACATACGGGAATTATGGATATGTCCAGATAGGAAAGGATAAGTGTGTTGATCGCAGGGGATTACTGAAGTATGAGCCGACAACTGTGAGTATTCCCGAAAAGGCAAAGATTGAAAAGGCAACCCTAAGCATGTATCGGGTTTGTGGAAATAGTTATAATGTTCCGGTTGGTGCCTACAGGCTGACAGAGGATTGGAACGAGGCAAAGGCTACTTATGCTGATAATGGATACGGTCTTGCTTGGTGTGGCGGGGCATATGCTTCTGATGTGTATAGTACAACCAATGTTAATGGTAAGCAACAGTGGTATAACTGGGATATCACCTCAATGGTTCAGCAATGGACAGATGAAACGAATAAGAATTATGGCGTGCTCTTAATGGAGGAAAATGGTGGTCCGCGTGGGTATGTGGGCTTTGTTTCCAGTGATAATAGCTGCATGGAGCAGAAGTATCATCCTAAGTGGGATATTACCTATTCTGTTACACCAGATGCAGTTCCTGAGCCATGCACATTGATCCTTCTGGGAAGCGGGCTTGTAGGTATGATAGGTGCTAATGCAAGAAGAAAGAAGCAACAGTTGATCGCTACAGTATAGAATACCAAAGATGAAAGAAAGGATATCGTAACAAGAATAGATTAAAAAGACATAACAACATTGAAGTAATACTGGCTGCAAGAAATGCAAAACACAAAAGGCAAGGATAAGTGATACCTTTGCCTTTTGTGTTTCTATCAGGATGGAGATGGATAATCTGGTAGTGTCTGTAAATAGCTAACTCTTGGTGGACAGGGAAAACATTCCTCATTTATAAGCTAATAAGCGACCACAAGAGGAGAGCACCTCTGACATCGCAGCTACAAGAAGAGATGTAGCTGCAGGGCTTGTCCCTGCCCTAATAAGCGACCACAAGGGTCGCAGCTACAAAAGAGATGCAGCTGCAGGGTGATAGGGGTGCTACCCCCTTGTCCCTGCTTAACAGACACCCACAAGGAGCTCCTCTGGCAGGGATGTCCCTACAAATTGTTATGCGTCAAATTACGGTTGACACGACACTACTGACTAACAAGGCTTGATGCAATTATCCACAACCGCACAGGTCGTTTGTTTTCGGTAGAGACAATTCTGCCAGAAGTGATATCCCCTTGTAATTGCCTGTTTTCCTGCTAATCTGACCCATTACAAAAATCTGTATTTTTTTTACTTGACAAAACAATAATCTTAGTTTATAATAATCAGCTATACTTTCCAACCATTTATTCCTCGGTAGCTCAATGGTAGAGCATTCGGCTGTTAACCGAAGGGTTGTAGGTTCGAGTCCTACCCGAGGAGCCAGTTAATACTATCCACAATCAGGAATTATTCTATATCCTCAGCAACAAAAATAAAATGCCACAGAACAGATTAAAAATATGGGTTCTTCTGGGAATTTTGTGGAAATAGATCAACCTGTGCAATTAAAAAATCAGTAATCGTTCAGGCTATAACATTAAAAGTGTAAGAAGGGGGATATGGAGATATGACATGAGATATGGGGATAATAATATAATCAATGCCTTAAAATCGAAGGGAAGATTACAGGGTTATCATTCCTAAGGGGATAAGTTG
>JAHIZN010000410.1 GCA_018814245.1 bacterium | reverse complement strand
CAACTTATCCCCTTAGGAATGATAATCCTGTAATCTTCCCTTTGATTTTAAGGCATTGATTATATTATTATCCCCATATCTCATGTCATATCTCCATATCCCCCTTCTTACACTTTTAATGTTATAGCCTGAACGATTACCACAAATTGATATTTTTTTTCAATTTTTTCAATCAAGGGGTTACCAAAGGCAGTGTTTTTTTACTTTATATAATTATAGGCTATTTCACGAAATAGCCCAAGTATTCTAAGAAGGAGGTACACAATATGTGTGCAACAACAAAAGAGGATGTCTTTAGATTAGTTAAAGACAACGATGTCAAGTTTATCCGTTTATGGTTTACGGATGTGCTTGGACAGTTGAAGAGTTTTGCTATTACCTCTTCAGAACTCGAAAATGCTATGGAAAATGGCATGGGATTTGACGGTTCTTCAGTAACAGGGTATCAGGATATTGAAGAAAGCGACATGATCGCCAAGCCGGATCCATCAACCTTCCAAATGCTTCCATGGAGACCAAAGGAGCAGGCAGTAGCCAGAATGTTCTGCGATGTGATGACCCCATATGGGCAGCCTTATGAGGGGGACCCAAGATATATCCTAAAGAGGGCTATAAAACGGGCAAATGATATGGGCTTTGACCATTTCTATGTTGGGCCAGAGCTTGAATACTTTTATTTTCAATCTTCAGAGGGTACTGATGTCCTGGATAAAAGCGGATATTTTGATCTGAACCAAATGGATGCTGGTTCTGACATTCGGAGAGACACCATTTTAACCCTGGAGGCAATGGGTATTCGGATTGAATACAGCCATCATGAGGTGGCACCATCCCAGCATGAGATTGATATGAGGTATGCAGATGCCCTGCAAATGGCAGATAATGTCATGACCTATCGCTTGGTTGTCAAGGAAATGGCACAGAAGTATGGGGTTTATGCTACCTTTATGCCTAAACCAATCTTTGGTCAAAATGGCAGTGGTATGCATGTCCACCAGTCACTGTTTAAGGGAAATGATAATGCTTTCTTTGATACCAATGATCAGTATCATTTGAGTGATACAGCCAAAAGGTTTATTGCTGGTCAATTGAAGCACTCTCAAGAAATGTCCTGTGTGTTTGCCCAGTGGACAAACTCTTACAAGAGGCTTGTTCCTGGTTATGAGGCACCGGTTTATATCGCATGGTCGCAACGCAACAGGTCAGCATTAGTCAGAATCCCCTTGTATCACCCCGGAAAGGAACAATCTACCAGAATGGAGTTGCGTTGTCCGGATCCAGCATGTAATCCATATCTTACCTTTGCTATGCTTCTCCATGCTGGACTTGAGGGTATTGAGAAGGGATATGAATTGCCTGATCCAATGGACAAGAACCTGTACCATCTTACCGCTGAAGAAAGAGAGGCTGCCGGTATTAAGATGCTGCCGGGCAGTCTTGGTGAGGCAATAAACATTGCCAGACACAGTGAGATTGTTCGCAAGGCATTGGGAGAGCATATTTTCCCAAGGTTTATCGACATAAAAGGGAAGGAATGGGAAGATTATCGGATACAGGTTACAGAATATGAATTAGATAAGTATCTGTCGATACTGTAGAAAATGGTCATACTAAGTTGCATTCAAAATGATAACAAGGCGACGACGCAGGTATACATTCTTCTCCCTTTCCTCATACCCTACAGAGGGCAACCACATAGGGTTGCCCCTACAGGGGGAGAGGGACGGGGTAAGAATTCATTAGTATGTTGAGTAGTCAACGACGAATCGGATGCGGTTAGCGTTTGAATGCAACTTACTGTCAGTACAATAGGGGCGACTCGTTCGCCCCTATATTTTTATGTGAAGAGGTGTTATTGTGAGTAAAAAAATTGCATTATGGTGTCTTGCAATTCTGGGTATCAGCTTCTTTGTGCCGGATATTCTATTTGCTCAGGCAAATATGGAAGATGTGGTTAATGTACAAAAGTATGAACGGTCGATTCACATCTTAGCCATGCTGCTTGTGGGATTTGGTTTTTTGATGGTTTTTGTCCGTAAATATGGCTATTCAGCAATTACGGCAACCTATTTAATGGTAAGTATCGCCATACCACTTTATTTCCTTATCAAAGGATGGGGCATAATGGGTGAGGTATCCCATTCGGATCAAATAAACACATTGCTGTTTGCAGAGTTTGCAGCAGCCAGCTTGCTGATTGCTATTGGTGCGCCGCTGGGAAGATTAAAGATGCCTCAATATATCTTAGCTGCCATTCTTTTCATTCCGGCTTATATCCTGAATGAATGGATTGTCCTGGGAGGAGCATTCGGGCTGGTTCATAGTTTTATGGATACAGCAGGGTCAATAACCATACATGCCTTTGGTGCCTATTTTGGTCTGGGCATGATTATGAGTATGACCACCAAAAAAGAATTCGAGACAGAAATCCCATCTGTAAAGACCAGCAATCAGTTTTCCTTGTTGGGGAGTATGGTGTTATGGATGTTCTGGCCCTCCTTTTGTTCGGCAATGGTAGAGCCATCCTTGGTTCCATTAACAGCTATAAACACCATAATCGCTTTGTGTGGGGCAACAATAGCCACTTATTTATTCTCTCGTTTGCTCCGCAATGGAAGGGTTGAAATAGCTGATATGGCTAATGCAGCCTTAGCCGGTGGTGTGGCTATTGGGGCAACCTGTGCAAATATTACCCCAAACTATGCTTTCTTGGTTGGAATTATTGGCGGAGCAATAAGCGTTATCGGTTATGCCATCATTCAGCCTGCACTTCAAAAGATGATCAAGGGAATCGATACCTGTGGGGTTCACAATCTCCACGGTATGCCCGGAGTCTTTGGAGGGCTGATAGCTGTTCTCTTTGTTTCCAGCAAAGGGGATCAGGTTTTAGGGATTGTAATTACAGTAGCATTAGCACTGATTGCAGGGCTTATTACTGGTCAGATATTAACTGTATTGGGAAGAAGAACAGATGCTTATGATGATGTTGAAGAGTTTGCTTCAGCAGAGGAATAACAAACAATATAGGTAGCCGCAGGCTTCAGCTTGCGTAAGCTGAACGCAACGACTAAAGCCTGCGACTACCTGTACCTCGTCCCAGCATTATCACTAAATCCTCTGCCTCAACCATCCCCTTTAGTTTTGCGGTACCAACCCTACGGTAAACCTTTTTCAGCTCTTTTCGTACACTGTCAACAACAAGCAGCTTTTCAACAGGAATATCAAACAATCACTCATTTTCCTGCAAATAATAAAGAATAACCTGCCAAATTTTCGCTAATTACATATTGCACAATGGGTTAGATGTGTGGGATTTTGCTTTGTGGCGTTTTGTATCGTGGTATCAGGGCAAACACTCAAGGTTTGCCCCCTACGCCGTATTCCCTCCCTCGTAGAGGTTAGAGGTATTTCCATCTTGGGAGGGGTTAGGGCAAAGGGGACATCGCCAATTTGATTTATTAGAATGGTTAAGGCAGAGACAAGCCAGCTATTTGGCAGGGACAAGCCCTGCAGCTACAGTTATTTGTGGAGATTTGTAGCTGCGACCCTTGTGGTCGCCTTGGAAAGCGGTTGAATTGTTTGGTTGTTCCTCAATCCACCCCAATAAATTAGGGTGCTGTTCTCAATTGAGATTAGCACCTTTATTGTCTTATGTTCTGAACTTCTGAACTTTTTGACTTCAAATGTTATGAACAAAGGATCTGCCATCCCACTCCTTGAATCCTTCCTCATATATTTTTTCGCAAACTAATTTTCACTGTAACTATTCAGCCAATTCTTTGTGGTGCCAAGCGTACTCCATTGTCCTCTGCTGACATACGCAAGAGGCGACCACAAGATGAGAGCACCTCTGGCAGGTCGCAGCTACAAGTCTCCACGAATAGCTGTAGCTGCAGGGCTTGTCCCTGCCTTAATCAGGTTTCCAAAAACAAGAGGCAACCACAAGGGT
>JAHIZN010000409.1 GCA_018814245.1 bacterium | reverse complement strand
TGCCCTAAATAGGTTGACCAGAAAAACCTGTTTCTCTGGTTTTGAATATGGAATATGACAAATATCACTCACTGGTGAATGTAGTGGATAAAAACATCAATATCGCATTTGTTCACCGAGAATTGCTGTTTGGTGAGCATTCAGCCGTTAGCTTTCAGCAATTACGCAAAAAATTTGAGCAAAACTATAGACATGATACTTTCAGAACAAACATTGTAAGAACATATGAGTATACGCCACTATATCTTATTATCGTCAAAATACAGAAAAACATTAAGTGCAAAAACAGAATTCAGGAGTCAGAATTCAGAATTCAGAAGAAGTGAGGCAGCTTGCTGCTGTTTTCGCTATGTCAGAGGTTAGAATGGGAAAATCTGACTCCTGATTGTCAGGGCAGACACTGATTATCAGGGCAGACACATAGGTCTGCCCCTACTCCTGTATTCTGTCCTCCCCCCTCATACATACTCCATCTTTTCTTCAAAGGTTAACCGCAATACCTCTTCAACAGTCGTTAATCCAGCTACAACCTTTCTCAGGGCAGACTCACGCAAGCTGATCATACCACTTTTTATGGCAGCTTGTTTAATTATTTGAGATGGTTCACGGCTTAAGATTAGTTGTCTTATCTCTTCTGTAAGAATCATTGTTTCAAAAATAGCTAATCTTCCTTTGTATCCGATACCGTTACATCTATCGCATCCCTTTCCCCGATAAAGGGTTACTTCTCGATTTGAATCTATTTTTACTCCAATATTTCGCAAATTTCTTGCTGATTCCTGATACTCTTCTTTGCACTCAGGACATATCTTCCTGACCAACCTCTGGGCAATAGACATGACAACCGTTGATGAGATTAAAAATGGCTCTATACCCATATTAATCAATCTTGTGATAGCACCAGCCGAATCATTGGTATGCAGGGTGGTAAAGACCAGATGCCCTGTTAGTGATGCATTAATGGAAACCTCGGCTGTTTCCCTATCCCGTATCTCACCTACCATAATAATGTCTGGATCCTGCCTTAAAAATGCTCTTAATCCATCTGTAAAATCAAATCCTATTTCTGGTTTTATCTGAACCTGATTTACCCCTGGCAGAATATACTCTATCGGATCCTCAATCGTGATAATATTTTTTGCTACAGAGTCTATAGATTTTAGCGTAGAATAAAGTGTTGTTGATTTTCCTGAACCTGTTGGTCCGGTCACAAGAATTATACCATAGGGAGCATGAATACACTTCTTAAACATTTCTAATGTTTTTGATTCAAACCCAAGGTCATGAAGATCTAAGCATAGGGCTGAAGAATCAAGGATACGCAGTACCACTTTTTCCCCAAATGCTGTAGGAATCATGGAAACACGAAAATCAATATCCCTGCTCTCGTACTTTACCTTAAATCTTCCATCCTGAGGCAGCCTCTTTTCTGCAATATCAAGACCAGACATGATTTTTATTCGGGAAACAATAGCATTTTGATATTTTTTGGGTGGGGATGGCGATTCATATAACATCCCATCAATTCTTGTCCTGATCCTTACTTGATTCTCAAAAGGTTCTATGTGAATATCAGAAGACCTGTTGCGGATTGCATCCATCAGCATGTAATTAACCAAGCTAACTACAGAAGCATCTCTGCTCTCCTTAACTAATAAGGTAATATCCTCTTTTTCATTCTCTTGCTGAACAACCTCAACCCCTCCCTGTCCTTCCAACTTTTTTATAATATTTTCAACAGAGAGTACCTTGCCATAGGTTTTTTCAATGATTTTTTTTATCTCCAATTCTGTGGCAATTACCGGCTGAATAACACACTTGGTTCTGGCAGACAAGCTATCTATGAGAAAGATATTTAGTGGGTCAGTAAGGGCAACTGTTAATGTTTTATCTTTCTTGCTTAATGGTAACACCAGATCTTTCTGGATAATGCTTTCAGGGATAATGCCTTTTATTGAGGAGTCTATAGAATTTAATTGTTCTTTTGTTACCCTTTGTGTCTTTGTTTCTGTTGCTAAAAAATCAGCAATTTCCACATCACCAATAATTCCCAACTCAACCAGAACACAGGCTAATCTTTCGCCACCTTTTTTTTGGATATCTATTGCCTGTTTTAATTGGGTATAGTTTATAATACCCTTTTCTACCAGCATCTCTCCAAGACGGCGTCTACCCTTAGGAGATAACTTGCCCTCTTCCTCAGCCCTATTTTTTCCCACAGGTGTTACAGATGTTGCAGCCACAGATTACCTCATTTTTTCAAAAGACAAATTGACTATTTTTCATTATCAATTATATACTACCTTTATCAGATTGTCAATAAAAAAAAAATAGTAATACTCGATGTTCAAGTTGTCATTCCTGCCTCTGCATTCACCTTATCCTTACCCGCATCTTTGGGGGACAGAATTCTGACGGAAAATGCTGCAAAATAACAGAAGCATGTACCACAAAATGATTAATATTTCCACAATTTATTAATTCAGCAATTGTCAATTGTTGAATTGCTGAATTGCTGAATTGCTGAATTGCTGAATTGTTGAATTAATGGTGGTTGGACTTGTGGGTAAGGATAAGTGCATTCACAGGGGTAAACTCCAGCAGGAATTTCCCTTCTGTGCTTTCGTGATGAACACCTCAATCATGTTTCAAAAATTTGAACATCGAGTAATAATGATATCATAACCCTCAATGTTCTTTGATAACTGTGAGATTGTGTAGAAAGTTACTTTTTTATTGACATCCTTAATAATGAGTGGTATACTTTGGAACAGTTTTTAACGGTTTGAACAGATGGAGGTACAGATGAATTTAACCATAAAACAGCAATTAGGAATAAAGATACGGGATGCTGTAAAACAGGCAGTAGTTGAGGGAATATTTCCTGATGATCTATTAATTCCAGAGGTTCAGGTGGAATCTCCAAAAACCTCTGATTTTGGCGATTTTGCGACTAATATTGCCTTCTCTTTAACTAAGATTCTTAAGAAATCACCTCGGGATATTGCCATAATAATAGCAAAATACCTTGAACAGGAGAAGATAATAAAAAAAATAGAGGTTGCCGGAGCAGGATTTATAAATTTCTGGATTGCGGAGGCTCGTCTTTATGAGATATTAGGAGAGATTGAGATAAAGCAGGAAAGATATGGCAGCTCTAATGCTGGACAGGGAAAAAAGACTATAGTCGAATTTTTGAGTGCAAATCCAACAGGACCACTTCATGTTGGACATGGCCGTGGGGCAGTTATTGGAGATGTTATTGGTAATATCCTGGAGTTTTGTGGGTATGATGTTACCAGAGAATATTATATCAATGATGTTGGCAATCAGATGGTAAAATTGGGTGCATCCCTGCGGGTCAGGTATCTTGAGCTTTTGGGTGAAAGCCTGCCCTTGCCGGAAGAGGGTTATCAGGGTGAGTATATGATTGATATTGCCAAAAAACTCTATGAATTGGAGAAGGACTCATGCCGAAATAAGGATGTAATGTATTTTAAGGATTTTGCCATGAGTGAGATATTAGAGGATATTAAACAAAGTCTTTTATCTTTTGGTGTAAATTTTAATAGCTGGTATGCAGAAAGCACATTATATCAGGAGGAAATGACAAAAAAAGTTCTTGACAAATTAAAAGACATGGGTTATACTTATGATGCTAATGGAGCGTTATGGTTAAAGACAACTGCTTTTGGAGATGATAAAGATCGAGTTTTGATTCGGGAAAATCAAATCCCTACTTATTTCACTGGTGATATTGCCTATCATTGTAGTAAATATAATCGTGGATATGAAATTCTGATTGATCTGTGGGGAGCAGATCATCATGGATATATAAACCGATTAAAAGCTGCCTGTCTTGCATTGAATTATCCTGAAGAAAGTTTAGTTATTCTGCTTTATCAATTAGTCAGCCTTTCCAGGGGCAATCAACCTGTTTCCATGTCAACACGGCAAGGTGAATTTGTAACCTTAAGTGAGGTTATCCAGGAAGTAGGAAAGGATGCTGCCAGGTTCTTTTTCTGTATGAGAAAATCAGATGCTCATCTTGATTTTGATCTGGAGTTATCTAAACGCCAATCACAAGAAAATCCCGTGTACTATGTCCAGTATGCTCATGCCAGAATATGTAGTATCTTTCGAAAAGCAAAAGAATCAGGATTAAAGATAAAATCTTATGAGGAAATTGACCTGTCTGTTCTTAACCTATCAGAAGAATTAATATTGCTTTCTAAGATGTCAACCCTTCAGGATGAGGTTTCAGGTTGTGCCAGATTGTTTGAACCTCATCGATTGACCATCTATCTTATGGAGATAGTATCTATTTTTCATAGCTATTATAATCATCAACGAATCATTTCGTCTGAGTCTAATCTAACAGATGCAAGGCTTTTTTTGATAAATGGGTTAAGAATAGTTCTCAGGAATACACTTTCATTGTTGGGGATAAGTGCACCAGAGGAGATGTAGTTTGGGATAAAATCGCGAATCGCGAATTGCGAATTGCGAATCTGAGAGAAGAGGATGGAATTGCGAATTGCGAATCTGTAGAACTAGACGCTTACGCTTTACAATTCGCAATTCGCAATTCGAGATTCGCGATTCATAACAGAGAGGTGCTATTATTGTAGTGAGAGAAAGCGGAAAAAAAGAAAACATAACCAAGTCAGATATCTTAGGTTTTTTTTATCGCTATCCAATCAAAGCGATTCCTGTAATGGAAAAGAAAAAGATAGTAGGTATCCTTTTGAAAGATACTCTGACAGCAAGATCAAGTACCATATCTGAATTAAATGTTCCTATGAAAAAAGTAATTTCAGAACATTTAATTCCTGTTGATACACAAAAGGATTATCATGCATTGCAAAATCTGCTTCAAAACTTCAAAAAGGTAGAGACAATTCCTGCTTTGGATCAACAAGGAAAGTTAGTAGCTAACTTAAGCAAGTCAGACCTTATCTGTATTTGGGAAGACCATCCAAGGATGTATGAATTAGAATGGAAAAAATTGTTTGATGGATGTCCGTATCCTGTAATTATTATAGATGAAAAGGGTTATATTGAATACACCAATTCTGCATTTTCAAAAATAGTTATTATTGGACGAGGCAGGAAGATACAGGGCAAAGCTATTACTGATGTAATAGCAAACATTCCTCTGATGCAGGATTCTCCTGTGATTGGACAGCCAATGGTTATTGATGGGGAAGATTTTATTTGCGACATGATCCCTATGAGCCATGGTGCAAGTGGAGCAGTGTATCTGATTAGGACAAGTGGTGTATAATGCGGTTTTGTGTGAATAAATGTAACTACTCAGGCATACAGAATTCAGGAGTCAGAATTCAGAATAGCTCCAGAGTAAGCCTATAAATCCCATTATCTCTCTCTCAATATCCCCATATTTCCTGCGAAAACTATCATAGCAGGTGTTTTCATTCTGAC
>JAHIZN010000408.1 GCA_018814245.1 bacterium | reverse complement strand
CAACTTATCCCCTTAGGAATGATAATCCTGTAATCTTCCCTTTGATTTTAAGGCATTGATTATATTATTATCCCCATATCTCATGTCATATCTCCATATCCCCCTTCTTACACTTTTAATGTTATAGCCTGAACGATTACCTAAGTTTTAACTTGACAATATACCATAATCTGCTATAATGACAACATATTATGACTGTAATACCTGGCTTGCCCTGAGCCTGTCGGAAGAGAGAAAAAAAAGGAGGGGATGGGAATTGAAACCTTGCTTTGTGCCTTTGTGCCTTTGTGCCTTTGTGTGTTCATATTTCTTTGTTGTATTTTCAAAAAGAATAATGCAACAACGATTGGTTATCTTGTCCATGATGCTTGCTTTTTGCATTGGTTGTTCTCAGGTAGAATCTCGTTCCATCTTCATGGCTAAAAAAAATGCCTCAGAATATGCCCGGAATATTCCGGGTGTAAAAAAGCACAAGATCATAGCTGTGAAAACTGTAAAAAACTTCAAGGAAGCTACGAAGTTTCTTGAAAGAAATGGAGTAACTTCAAGCATAATAGAAGTAAATAATGGAGATATCGTACTTATTGTCAGACTTTATTATAGACTCCAATGGATGGGAAAAAATATAGTCTTTGTCTGTGACTCAAGGGGAAAACTAAAAGACATGATAGAAAGAATAAGGCCAGAGCGGCCGTATGTTCGCTGGTAACTGCTCAATATCCTGTGGCAATTCGCAAAAGGTTGAAAGCAACAGTAACTATTCAGACAGCAAGAATACAGATACAGAGAAAGAGCCACAAAGGGTGTAAATTCTAAGAGATAAACCATTATCGGGTGGGCGGTTACATTGTTATCGTTATTGTTCGCAATTCTTAGGGGATATGGGGATAGAGAATAGAGAGATGGGGATAATGGAGAAAAGGGAGACACCCCCAATATTTACACCCTTTGTGGTTCTTTCCCTGCCAGAGGTGCTGCCTCTTTTTCGCTCGCAATTGTGAAAGTAGAGACGCAAAATTTTGCGTCTCTACAGTATGGCAATCTTCGTAGCTTGCAAAATCCACAGGTTATTGAGCAGTTACATTCGCTGGTAGGGAGAAACACAAAAATGCTTAATGAGTTGACGAATATTGAGGGAAAGATATTGGCAGGTGAGAGGCTTACTCAGGAGGATGGGGTAAGGCTAATGAGATCCTCAGATATTCTTAGATTGGGACATCTTGCCGATATGGTTAGAAAGAGAATAATGATTAAGGAAACACCTCTGGCAAAAGACAATGCTTACTTTAATTGCAACCTTAACATTAACTATACAAACATCTGCACATGCCGTTGTCCATTGTGTGCTTTTTCTCGTGATCCAAATGCAGAGGACGCATATTTGCTATCCCTTGAGAAGATAGAGGAAAGGGTAAGAACTATTCATTGTATGGGTGTAAATGAGGTACATATTGTGGGTGGTTTGCATCCTGATTTGCCATTTTCATACCTTGAGGAGATGCTTCAGAGAATAAAGGGAATAAACGATAATATATTTATTCAGGCATTTACTGCTACAGAGATAGATTATTATGCTGATTTATCAGAAATAAGCCTTGAGGATGCCTTGATCAGGTTAAAAAATGCAGGGCTTTCCTCTATCCCTGGCGGCGGAGCAGAGATATTCAGCCCAAGGGTGCGAAAGATAATTGCTCCAAAAAAGATTCCTGGTGAAAGATGGCTTAAGGTCATGGAAACAGCTCATAATATTGGACTATATTCCAATGCCACCATGCTTTATGGACATGTGGAAACCCCTGAGGAAAGGGTAAAACATATTATCGCTATTCGTGAGCTTCAGGATAAGACGATAGTCAGCACCTCTGGCACTGGTTTTTTGTCCTTTGTCCCATTAGCCTTTCATCCTAATAATACTAATCTGTCAAATTGCAAGGGAACAGATGGGTTTGATGATTTAAGGGTGTTTGCAGTATCAAGGCTCTTATTGGATAACATTATCCATATCAAAGGATTATGGATGTACTTGGGCGAAAAATTGGCTGAGGTTGCCCTGTGTTTTGGGGTTGATGACCTTGGCGGCACAGGGATTGATGAAAAAATTGTCCATGCAGCAGGGGCAACAACACCAACCCAAACCTCTAAAGAATTATTGGCAAGGATTATCAAAAACGCCGGCAGATGTCCAAAACAGGTAAACAGTATCTATGAAGAGGTGAAGGAATGAAGCTATATGCAAAACATTAATTAAGTTGACATATCTTTTCACGCAAAGAACGCAAAGATTTTACGCAAAGAATGCAAAGGATTATAAATTATCGTCTTTTTAATTTAGTAATCATTATTCTCTGCGCTCTTTGCGATTTCTTTACTTTGCAGTCTTTGTGTGAAATTGTTATTGCTGATATGTCAAGTTATTTATCGGTTTCCATATACTTACAGAATATCTGTTGGAAAGCATAGAATATTGAAGAGAAAGCCTCTCAACTTCTTAACTTCCTGACTTCGCAACTTCACGACTTCTTGACTTACAAGTGACTGTTTGGTTTGGCTTCGTGATTAGAGGAAGATTCGGTAGTGCTGTGTCAACCTTATTTGACGCATAACAATTTGCAGGGACATCCCTGCCAGAGAGGCTCCCTTGTGGGTGTCCGTTATTAAGCAGGGACAAGGGGGTAGCACCCCTGGCACCCTGCAGCTACGATGTGATCGATTGTTGTGTGTGAGAATCTTTGTAGCTGCGACCCTTGTGGTCGCTTATTGGTGGGGAAGGCTCTGTCCATACATAATTAACTATGCGACAATTAACATTTGACACGACAGTAGCTGCGATCTGTCATAGGTGCTCTCCTCTTATGATTGTTTTATAAGGAGCTGTTGTTAAAAATATGGGCAAGATAACATATCCAGAAAAAGTGAAATTGATTATAGGTATGATCTCTGCCTCTGAAGAGCTGTTTGAAGCAGCTCAGGTGCGGCTTGAGCAGGAGTTTGGCAGCATAGATTTTTGCAGCCAGATAATTCCATTTACATTTACCCGGTATTATGCACCCGAGATGGGACAAGACCTGAAAAGGATATTTATCTCTTTTTCATCGCTTATCTTGCCTGAGGAGCTGGCAAGGATAAAGATACTGACAAACTCTATTGAACAAGAATTTATTGTCAAGGATAAAAGAAGAATAAACCTTGATCCAGGCTATCTTAATACGGCAAATTTGGTATTGGCAACAACCAAAGACAACAGCCATCGAATCTATCTTGGTAATGGCATTTATGTTGAGATAACCCTGCGGTTTATTGCCAAAACATTTCGCCAGATGGAATGGACATATCCTGATTACCAAACACAAGACTATATTGAGATATTTAATCATATTCGGCAATTGTTCATGGTGCAAAGAGAACCAATATGATCCCATAGGGGAGTATAAGTCATATAGGATTATTCGTAACTACTCAGGTATACAGAATTCAGGAGTCAGAATTCAGAATAGCTCCAGAGTAAGCATATAAATCCCATTATCTCTCTCTCAATATCCCCATATCTCCTGCGAAAACTATCATAGCAGGTGTTCTCATTCTGACTTCT
>JAHIZN010000407.1 GCA_018814245.1 bacterium | reverse complement strand
GTTTTTCTGGTCAACCTATTTAGGGCATAAATATCACATATTGCCTAATGTTTTTGCATGCTGACGGTCGATTGCCTTGTCAATTGGAATATCTTTAAGGCAATACAGGCAATCATTGTATACAATATTAGATTGTTGCATGGTCAATTGTTCACCGAGAATTGCTGATTGCTGTTGATTCAAGGAAGTTGAAAGCTATGAAGATGTTTTTAGGAATTGTTGGTGTTTCAGGGGTTTTGGTTTTGGGAGGGGCAAATCCTGCCTTCTGTGGAACAGTAACTGTATCTGGAACTGACTTCGTAGGAACATTTCATTGTGAAGGGAGACTTCCGAAGTTTTGAAAACTTCGGAAGTCTGTTTGCCTTTACAGACGAGTACGAACCCTGTCCCTGCAGCTATTTTGTCAAGTTATTTAGCAGATTGCAAATATATACGAAGGAGGATTTTAAGATGAAGAGAATAGGTGAAAGGATTGGATTGGTTTTGGGGTTTGTGGTTTTTGTGGCACTTGGGTTTGGGGTTGTTTTGCCAAATGTAGAGGCGGCTAACCTTTATGTGCCGTCAGGGTATTCTACCATTCAGGCGGCTGTGAATGCGGCAGGTAGTGGGGATACGATTACAGTTTCGGCTGGGACTTATACTGAGGCGGTTTATATCAGCAAAGGGATTGCCCTGGTTGGGGTAGGGACACCTGTGATAAAACCTCCATCATATACAAATGCTGTAAAATTTGGTAGTGGGGCGGATAATGCCTCAATATCTGGATTCAAGATAACTGGGGCTTCGTCAGGATATTGTGGCATCTACTGCTACTCCTCCTCCCCTTCCATCACCAACAACATCATATCAGGGAATAGTGGCTATGGCATCTACTGCTACTACTCCTCCTCCCCAACCATCACCAACAACACCATATCAGGGAATAGCGGCTCTGGCATCTCCTGCTACTACTACTCCTCCCCAACCATCACCAACAACACCATATCAGGGAATAGCGGCTCTGGCATCTACCGCTCCTCCTCCTACTACTCCTCCCCAACCATCAGCTATAATGATGTCTGGAATAACACAAGCAGCAACTACTACAGTTGTTCTGGGACAAATGAGATCTCCGCTGACCCTAAATTCATTGGAGCAGGCGATTATCACTTACAATTTTCCTCTCCTTGCGTAGATACAGGCTTAAACACAGCCTTAGGTATCCCATCAACAGACAAAGACGGCAATCCTCGGATAATGAATGGCAGGGTTAATATGGGTGCGTATGAATTTTCTACTTACATCACAGGCATTATCTCTTATTCCGGCACAAAAACTGGCACTCTATACTATTCAGCATTTACTAACCCGCAGTTTACAGGAACACCTACAGCCGAATGGACATGAATATTTAGTGGTCCAGGGACTGTCAGTTATGCCTTATATGTAGGTTCAGGAACATATTACATCAGGGCATATCTTGATGCTGATAATGATAAAAACCCGACTGGATATGACCCTGTGGGTATTTATGGGACATTATCAACGGTATATTGTTATCCCTGGCAAGTTATTGGCACACCAACACCAGTAAATGTTTCTATCGGTTCTACTACCTCAGGTATAGACTTTGAGCTGAGTCAGGAGGTAAAGGATTTATTGGGTCCTGCAGTTGATAATACAGAACTAATCTGGACAACCAGCGGCAATGCAAATTGGTTCAGGCAGACTGAGCCTGATTATACTTACGACAATGAAGATGCGGCACAGAGTAGTTATATATCAAATTCTGGTTCAACATCTATTCAGAGTACAGTCAGCGGTGCTGGGACGCTCACATTCTATTGGAAGGTATCATCACAGAGCGGGTCTGATTATTTGAGATTTTCTATAGACGACATTGAAAAGGCTAAGATCAGTGGTGGGCCGGGTTGGAACCAGCAGAGCTGTTTTATCCCTCAAGGGACACATACGATTAAATGGGCTTATACCAAAGATTCTTCGGGAAGTGGTGGTAAGGATTGCGGCTGGTTGGATAAGGTTGAATTTATCCAAGGGAAGATAACCGGTGCTATTTCATATTCTGACACAAAGAGCGGGACTTTATACTATTCAGCATTTGATAATCCTCAATTCACAGGGACACCCACAGCAGAAGGGACAAGGATATTTAGTGGTCCAGGGACTGTCAACTGGACATTAGGGGTACCTCCAGGAACATATTATGTCAGGGTATATCTTGACGCTGATAACAATAAAATTCCGACTGTAGGTGACCCGATTGATATTTATGGGATATTATCAGCAGTATATTATCCCTGGCAAGTTATTGGGACACCAGCACCAGTGGGTGTTGATGACCATGTTATTACACCAGATATAAATTTTGGGCTGAGTCGTATGGTAGAAGAAAAGGTTTCATTGCTTGAGGCAGTTGATGCAACTGGCAATCTGGAATTTACTGGGTGGGAAACAGGTGGAAATGGTACTGCCTTGTGGTTTGGTCAGACTGATTATTATTGCTACGGCACAGCTGCGGCACAAAGCGGTTATATCACACATAACCAGCAGACATATCTCCAGACACAAGTTGTAGGGACAGGAACACTGAATTTCTATTGGAAGGTTTCATCACAGAGTTATTGTGATTACTTAAGATTTTCTATAGAAGGTAATGAACAGGATGCGATTAGTGGTGAGGCTGGCTGGACGAAAACGACTTATTTTATTCCAGCAGGCACACATACGCTTAAATGGGCTTATGCAAAAGATAGCTCGGTAAGCAGCGGTTCTGATTGCGGTTGGTTGGATAAGGTTGAATTCATCCCCTGGGGGCAGATAACTGGTTCTGTTCTCTACACCGGGACAAAGAGCGGTGCTTTACATTCTGCCGTTTTTAATAATCAGCAATTTATAGGGACACCCATAGCAGAAAAGACCACTGAATTTAATGGCCCAGGATCAGTCAACTATGCCTTAGAGGTACCCCCATGCACATACTATCTCCGTGCATACCTTGATGTTTGTCATGATGGCGGCCCAACCGAATATGACCCGATTGGAATATATGGCAGTTTATCGGCAGCATATTATCCATGGCAGATTATCAGCACACCAGAACCTGTAGGGGTTGGCAGCCGTGCAATTGTTTCAGGTAAAGATATTGAGCTGAACCATAAGGTAATATTAAGGAATTTATTAGCTGAGGGGCTTGATAATGCAGGGCTTGTCTGGAAAACAGGGGGTGCGGTAAATTGGCTGACAGACTATTATAATTATTTTTACGGTAATGCTTCAGCACAAAGCGATAGGATACAAGATAATCAGGAAACATATATCCAGACTGAGGTTACAGGCACTGGAACGCTAAAATTCTATTGGAAGGTTTCATCACAAAGTAATTATGATTACTTAAGATTTTCCATAGACGGTATTGAACAGGATAAGATTAGTAGTGCAAGAGAATGGACACAGATGAGTTATGTTGTTTCAGGAGGGACACATACACTTAAATGGGTTTATACAAAAGATAGTTCTGGATACAGCGGTTCTGATTGCGGCTGGATAGATAGGGTTGAATTTATTCCCTGGGGTGGAATAAGCGGTGTTATTTCATACACAGGCACAAAGACCGGCAGTTTATACTATTCTGCATTTGATAATCAGCAGCTTATAGGGACACCTATAGACAAAGGGACAGGGACATTCAGTGGTCCAGGGACTGTCAGTTATTCGTTAGAGGCAT
>JAHIZN010000056.1 GCA_018814245.1 bacterium | reverse complement strand
CAAGATTGACATTCAATTGTTCCAATAGAGTTTTTTTTTCTTTCATCATGTTTTATATTTCGGCATAAAGGACTATTTCTTTTAGTTTTTTATCATTTACCATGAAATTTTGAGAGGATACGATAATATCCCAATGGTAATTCTGGAAACATAATACTTATTCCCGCCCTTTTATTTTCTTGTCTGCCCCTTCCTTAATCTCTCTCATCTTCATCATTCTCATTCTAACAAATTTCTTAGATATTGTCAACTAAAATAGCTAACACTAAAATAGCTATCAGCTTTCAGTTATTTTTATTGTCTGCCTACTGATTACTGACGGCTGATCGCTTCCTGTCAAAGCTCATATGCACAATCGGTACGATTATCAGGGTAAATATCGTAGATTAGGCAGAAGGAAGAACCCTACCCCTGCCAAGCGAGAGATGCAAGGCATTACGGCATAAAAGGAAGTCGCACTTCTGGCAGAGGCAGCACCTCTTGTCTCCAATCTCTCCATCTTCTCATATCTCCTCATCCCCTTTCCATTTGCCTTGATTTTATTGTCCGGGCTTTCTGCTTAAGCTTCCGGCTGAACGCTTATCAATTCATCAATTTATCAATTCATCAATTTATCAATTATCAATTATCAATTATCAATTGTCAATCTCCCTTCCCCTGCCTTTGCCTGACAGCCCTTCGATAGAGTTTTACATACTCCATGGCAGATGATGCCCATGAATAGTCTTGATTCATGCCATTTGCGACACATCTTTTCCAATCTGTTTTATGCTGATAAATGTAACACGCCCTTTTGATGGTCTGGAGCAATGCCTTGCCTGAATACTCGGTGAATGTAAAGCCGTTACCCTTGCCTGACAATGGGTCAAACTCTTCGATGGTATCAGCAAGTCCACCTGTTTCCCGAACAATGGGAATAGTGCCGTATCTTAAGCTAATCAATTGTCCAAGCCCGCAGGGTTCATAGTGTGAAGGCATTAGAAACATGTCAGATGATGCATAAATCCTGTGTGCCAGCTCTTCATTGTAGCCAAAGTTGACACTTATCTTTCCCCGATACTTTTTAGCTATTTTTTGCAGCAGGCTATGATATTTTTCCTCACCAGATCCAAGCAGGATGAGCCTGACATCCATGAAAAGCAATGGCTCGAAAATCTCAGCCAAAATATCGAGCCCTTTTTGGGATGCCAACCTGCCGACCAGACCGATTAATGGTATATCATCCAGCAAAGAGATGGAAGTTGCTCCCTTTGTCCCAAGATGAAAGTTATCTATCAGGTTTAGCTTGTTTAGTCTTTTATTTTCAGGACACTGGAGGCTATAGTGATGCATGATTTCTTTGTCTGTTGCCGGATTCCAGATATCATAATCAATCCCATTTATAATCCCGTATAATTCATGCGACCTCTGTTTGAGTACACCATCCAGCCCGTATCCACATTCAGGTAATTGTATCTCCTGAGCGTATTTGGGGCTGACAGTATTGACAATATCAGCATAAACAATCCCGGCTTTCAGAAGATTAATCTTTCCATAGAATTCAAGCTTGTCCATGGTAAATATCTCTTCAGGATTAATTCCTGAAAATAGATTAAGCTCAGATGAGGGGAAAACACCCTGATACCCAAGGTTATGAATGGTAAGAATAGTTGATATTGATGAATAGAATGGGTCGTCCTTGTAAACGGTTTTCAAAAAAAGCGGAATAGTGGCTGCCTGCCAATCATTGAGGTGGATAACATCAGGCGACCAATCCTTTAATTTTAGCATTTCCAATACAGCACGGCTAAAAAAGATAAACCGTTCTGCATTATCATCATAGTCTCCTGACTGGGTACTGTAAAGCTCATCACGAAGAAAGTAATCATCGTTTTTGATGAGATACACCGTGATATTTTCATACTTAAGCTCTTCTATGATACCCTTGATTAGGATTCCCTTGACAGGGACATCCATCCCGATTATCTTTTGAACGCTAAATTGTGGATTATTGGCAAGCCAATTTTTTGTCATGGCGTATTGCGGCAAAACCAATCTGACATCATGACCCTTGCCAGAGGTGCTACCTCTTTCTGCCAGTACAAGTGGCAGAGCACCGGTTACATCTGCCAAACCGCCTGTTTTCGCAAAAGGAACTGCCTCTGCCGTAGCTATTAATATTTTCATTAAAATTCCCTCCATGATATTTTGACCTGTCAGACAAGTTTGACTTGTCTGACAGGTCAGACTTGTCAAAAAAAACCTGATTACATCTCCCACACAATCCTGCCATCTACAATCGTCATCACTGCCCTGCCCTTCAGCTTCCATCCATGAAACGGGCAATTTGCTGCCTTTGAGGCAAAGGTATTAACATCAACCACCCATTCTGCTTCCGGGTCAATAATGGTTATATCTGCCATGGCGCCCGGCACAATGCCAGACATTTCCAATCCAAGGATTCTGGCTGGATTTACAGTCATTTTTGCTAAAGCATCAGTGATAGTAAGCACGCTATTATTCACCAATTCTGTCAGAACCAATCCAAGGGATGTTTCCAATCCAATGATACCAAATGGTGCCCTGCCATATTCCTGTTCCTTTTCTGTCTTGGTATGTGGGGCATGGTCAGTGGCAATCACATCTATTGTTCCATCAGACAGCCCTTGTAGTATTTCCTCAACATCATTTTCATCCCTTAAGGGTGGATTCATCTTTGTATTGGTACCAAACCCATTTTTCCGCGTCTCCGCGTGAGCTAATTCTGTAGAGGATAAACCAGAAACAGCAGCATAAGGATTTCTCCGCGTTCTCCGCGTCTCCGCGTGAGTTAATAAATTCTCATCATCATCCCCGCAAACAGCCGCATCAGTCAGTATAAAGTGATGAGGTGCTACCTCACAGGTAACGCTTACCCCCCTCTTCTTTGCCTGCCTCACCAATTCCACGGATTTTCTTGTACTTACATGAGCAATATGAAGCCTTGCACCTGCTGCCTCAGCCAGGATGATATCGCGAGCTACCATAACCTCTTCTGCAGCAGATGGAATACCCGGCAATCCAAGAATGGTCGAATAGTAGCCCTCATGCATACACCCGCCAGCAGAAAGGGTGGTATCTTCGCAATGAGAGATAATGGGTACATTGAACGGTCGGATATATTCAAATGCCCGTCTCATCAACACCGCATTTTCTATTGACCGTCCATCATCCGAGATAGCTATTGCCCCAGCCTTAATCATCTGTCCTATCTCTGCTAACTCCTCACCCTTCAGCCCCTTGCTGATAGCACCAATTGGCAGAACCCTGACCACACCCTCTTGTTTAGACTTAGATAGAATAAATTCTACCAGACTTTTATTGTCAATGACTGGCTGGGTATTGGGCATACAGGCAATGGTGGTAAATCCACCAGCCGCCGCAGACTTGGTACCGGTAGCGATGGTTTCCTTCTCCTCCTGTCCCGGCTCTCTCAAATGAACATGCATATCAATCAGTCCAGGGGAAACCAACTTGCCAGCAGCGTCAATTACCCTTGCTGCGACAGCATTATTCCCAATCCCTGCCCCAATATCCACAATTTTTCCATCATTGATTGAAATATCAGCGATTTTCTTTTGATTATTATACGGATCGATTATTTGACCGTTACGAATTAATAAATCCATTTATTTACCCCCTTGGTTTTGGATGTCGTTTGGCAGGTTTTACCTCTCTGAACTTTCCTCAAATCCGCATAAAGCATGAAAACCCTATGCAACGCTCTTTTGAAGTTTCATGCTGCCACTTCATAAATTTTGTGATTCTCGTCCTCCACTAACTCTTCATTCGATTAATCGTCTGACTTCCCGCTTAATGCCAAATCCCTCGGTTAATCGTCCAACCTCGCTCTTGTCTTTTTTCTTTTGGCTTGCCAAACTATCATATTAAATTCTACATTTAATGTTTGCCCATAATTTATTCCTTGTCAATGTTTTTTCTTTAATTGCTTGAGACTAATAGAGTTATTGAAATTGTTTCAACTCTCGATTCTTTTCCTCAGTTCTTTTTCCAAATTCGGTTAGTCAACATCTCCAGATTCTGATTATCTTTCTCGTTCCCAAAGTGCCAACAAGTCGCGTGCCCCATGAATGAAACCAATAATACATACGGTTTGTTCTTTTAGCTGATAAATTAGACGATATTTCCTTATAAAAAGCTCACGAATAGATAGATTGCCAAATTCAGGAACAACACGACCTCGTTCTGCAAAATAACTTAAAGAACGAGCTGCATCACGCACTTCACGGACAAATGTTGCTGCATAGTACGGAGAATCTTTGGCAATATAATCCGAAACCTCTTCTAAATCGTTCCAAGCTGCTTCAGTCCACTTTACCTTCCAAGCCATTTGGACATCCTTCGTTCAACCTCATCCTGACTAAGTACACGACCATCCTCAATATCTTTCAGCCCCCGTTCGATCTTCTGACAAACATAAATATGGTACTGAATATCTTCGAAGGATACCTCATCTGGAATCTGATCAAGCATTTTCCGTACTTCTTCTTTAGCGACAATCATATTCGCCACCTCTCAATAAAATTAGTCTAACCGCAAAAACAATCAACTTCTTATCAAGTTCATTTTTTGTTAGGCTTTGCTTCGCTGTCTTTTTTCTTTTGGTTTGCCAAACTATCACATTAGATTTTACATTTAATGTTTACACATGATTCTTTTCCTTGTCAATGCTTTTTCTTTAATTGCTTGAGACTAATAGGGTTATTGAAAATGGTTCGGTTTCTTTCCATACTTATCTTTTTTCGATGTACCGTACACCTTCAATGTTCTTAAAATCAGAATCTTGTGTCCATAATGTAGCATTGTGTGTGCGTGCTGTAGCTAATATAATACTGTCAGCCATTGGTAATTTCAATTCAACAGAAACTTTGGCTGCACTGATAGCAATCATCGGGTTCAAATCCACCACCAATCCTTGTTTCATAATCGCAATGGATTGAATCGCGTCGTTCTCATCACATTATTGAATCACACGATTAAATACCTCATAAATGCTAATTGAGGGAATAACCAATTTAGATATTGTTCTCAATTGCGGGTGTAAAGAAATTTGCGTTTGGACCATCAGCGAAATACTCAAGCCATCCAGAAGAATCAACGATATTCATATGCGGTCTGCCTCCCGCTCTACTGTTGTATCAATACCTTTGAGAAAACCACGCATTTCCTTGACCGCCTTCAGAGGAATCAGTTCAATGCGATTTTCGTATCGGATGACCTGAATTTTCTGTCCTGGACGAACACCGAGCGATTCACGAATTATGCGAGGAATCATAACTTGGAACTTTGACGAAACTGTTAATGTTTCCATATAACCTCCTTAATTGCTATTAGAGCCTAACGCCTCGTAATATCTTCCGCTTGACCGTTTTCTTACGCCCGAGTATGTTCTTCCGCTCTCTTGTAAGTCTAACCATAGCCTTCAAAAGAAAGTATTTTATCTGTAACTGCTTGATATTAAAAGGGGTTGCGTAAACTGTTTACTGTTTCCTTTTATGGCATAGCGGAATATATTTCTCGCCAATTCAGAGACGGCTGTGGCAACCATATATTGTTCAGCTTGCTTAAAGCCTATTGCCTCAGCTAATACTATTGCCTCAGAGGTGGCGATAGCAATATCAACCTCATGGGTGATGTTAATTTGTTTTTCCATATAATTCGATGATTGATTCATCACCCGCAATATTTCTGACTTTCATCCGCAATGGTTTCTGATTGGAAAATATTTTAGCGTTCCAGAATTGCTTTGTTTTTTCACCATGGCGAATAACAAAGCCGTTTTTATCAATCTTGAGTTCTGTATCGCTTTTCCAGATACCATCGGAATTAGAACAATCAAGGCTTATGAGCTCAATAAGTTCAAGACCGTTTTTACTGATTTCAATTGGTTTGAACGGCTTTTTCGTCTTACCCTTTCCGTTGCCGTTTTCTTCTTCGTCAGTTTCACCATTGCCATTTTCATCTTCATCAAATAATTCGTTTTTAGAGTTGTTTAATGACTTTTTCTGATTGTAGGTGTTAATTTTCTGAATAAGCCTATCGCTGATAAATGACTTGAATTCAATTTCATAACCGGCGTCTGTCTCTTTTATTTCATAGTCAATCTCATCGTTGATGACAACTTCATTCAGAATGCTCTTTAAATCCCGCAATTCAATTTGAATGTTTGTCGCATTATATTCATCCATAAACTCTTTCAATTCTTTTTCGTTTTCGATATCCACATAATAGACGATAACTTGCTTCACGCCATCGGGCAGGTCAGTCATAGCTTCGTTTATGATGTGATTCATCAGCGGCATATCAAGCACCTTGGTGCTGTGGTCAAGCAGATTTGGCACATACACCGGCATAAGTCCAAGTTTGCTATCATTTATCGCCCCTTCCCAAAAATTATCAAGGGAATCCTCGTTTTTTAGTCCGGGGATAAGAATTTTCAGCTTATCCATCGTTTGCACCGGATTGCGAAAAAGAGAGACGCCGTCCTGAATATCGAAAATATCAAACTCCGCACCAGCGGAAATGAGACGGTCGCGGGTAATCTGAATGCTGTTAATGCCTACATCACAATGAATGAATTTTCGTTTCAGGTCGTGCGCAACTTTGGCCGTAACACCACTACCGCCAAAAAAATCAGCAACTATCATACCTTCGTTGGAAGAGGCTTTGATAATGCGTTCAAGGAGGGCTTCTGGTTTTTGGGTGGCATAATCAAGCATTTCAAATCTTACTCTATCAACTGGAAACAAATCTGACCACCAATCTTCAACCATTTTCCCTCTTTCCATTAATTCTTCAACTCTTTCAATATTTTGGCTTTCCATATCACCAAATACTTGTCCTGTGTTATGTAAACCAGACTTATGAGGAACATAAGCACCATTAAAAATATTATCTTCTTCCTTTGAGTAAAAATAAATCACATCATGTTTTCTTGGGAAAGCGTTTTTAATGACTGAAGGTCCATTATAACACCATACAATTTCATTCTTAAAATTATCCTCCCCAAACACCTCATCCATCAGCACTTTGACATAATGTCCTATATGCCAATCCAAATGCACATAAATACTACCTGTTTCGCTCATCACGCTTTTTATTGCCGTCAGGTTTTCATACATCCAGTTGAGATAATCTTCTTTATTCCAAATATCACCGTACATCTTTTCTTCGAAGGCACGGAGCTCTTCGAGGTCAATGCCACCGTTGTCATTTCCATTTGCAGCAAGTAAGTCCTCTTCTGCTTTGGCAATGGCTTCAGCGATTTTCGGATTCCTGCGTAAATAGATTTTCTTGGCATAATCCGCTCCGCTGGCAAACGGCGGATCAATATAGACAAGGTCAACCTTAATATCCTTGTCTTTTAGATAAGCACAGGCAGAGATACACTCGCCGCGGATAAGCATATTTTCATTCGCAGATTGCGCAGATTTTCGCAGATTATTCTTTTCTTCATCTATGTTCATCTGCGTAATCTGTGGATACACCGTTTCGATCTTTTCCAGTTCATAATAAGGCATACCTCGATTGATGCGTTCATAAACCTTATCATTATCTCTATACCGTAATACCCTTCTCGTACGGGTGATGTTGTCAAGAATAGCCTGTCCTTGAACGGTATTTGGATAGTAAGGGATGTATTTTACTGGCATAATGGGTTCTCCTTAAAAAAAGTGTTTATTTTCGATTTGAACGAAAGCAGGTTATCATTCATCGTATCGCTGTCCGGCAGATACAGATAATCAAACCGATTGTAGCCGAATTTTTTATTGTTTATCGTAACTATTCAGGTAGTGTAAGAAGGGGGATACGGAGATAGAGGGGATGGGTAATATCAAAGTATTTCTGTTTCTGCCTTGTTTGTGTAATGTTAATACTCGATGTTCAAGTTTTTTGACCTGTGCAGAAATTGGGTGGTGTCCCAAAATAATTCAAATAAGCAGGGACAAGCCCT
>JAHIZN010000406.1 GCA_018814245.1 bacterium | reverse complement strand
TGCCTGCTAATATCCAGCACATGCGGATATTTGTCCGAATCATCCATTGTTGACAGATTCATTATCTTCCCACTGCCAACCTTTAGCATGTCCCAGCACTTTGTTCCAACCGCAAAATTGTAGTTCCTGATCGCCCCGGATGCTTCCATGGGCTTTTTAACCGCAGCTACAGGCTTTGTTGTGGTTGTTGCCTTTTCAGGAGCAACCATTGCAGGCTTTGTTGTGATCGTTGCCTTTTCAGCCGACTGCCGACTGCCGACTTCCTTCTCAACCATCTTCTTTGCTACAAACACCAACCCTGTAATCCGGGAGTGGAAATCCCATCCTTTTCCATATATTTTTATATTAGATATAACCTGCGGCTTGGGATTTAATTCTGCAAGATTTGGAGAAACATAGGCAATCCATTTATCAGCTGGTATCTTTTTGCTGTCTGCCCCATCTATAATAGAAAAGGTTCTTTTCCATGAGCAGGTTTTGCCAATTTTATCCTTATATTCTATTTCTATAATAACAGGATGTGTGTCATTTCCTACAGATGAAGAACCACTGCCTTCACTTTGTGTCCCTGCATCCTCAAGAGAAATAATCTTAACATCCATGGACAGGCTTATCTGATTATATCTTGAAATATTCTGATTAATTAGCTGCATTATTCCCAAGGATCCCATATTCTTCCCAGAATTCTGCCGATACAAATCAAGTACAGTTGTATCCACCTTTTTATCATCATCTGTCACGATTATCTTCATTGTCCCCAGACCATCCTGAAGAATATTCCAACCGTCTATATTCTTTGAAAAGTCATTATTTTTTAACAACATCACAGGAGGCAGCACCTTTGGCATAGGCAGCACCTTTGGCAGAGGTGTTTCTTTAATTACCACCATCTCTTTGGCTGGTATTTGGGGTGTTGTCTTCTTTATTGGTTCTGGCTCTATTATTGGTTCAGGCTTTACAGGCAGAGAAATATTGACGACTACATCTCTTTTATTTGGAGAAAAGGTAATGGCAGGAATGGTTACATCCTCATATCCTTCACATTGTATCAAAAGGCTATATTCATTCTCATCAGAAGGTACGGAAATCTTATAGAATCCGTCCTTGCTGCCCACACCTTTTCTTACTACTTTATCATTTTGTTTTAATAAGTAGATAACTGTACCTTTGGGTGTTTTACCATCAACGGCTGTAATCTGTCCGGATATAATTGGTGTTTCGTATGTTCCTGTCCAAAATTCCTGAGGAGAAGATGAAATACTTCTCACCCGTAATGACCTTATGTCTGAAGGGGCAGTCTTATCATCATTGGTAATAAAAAGCGGTGTGCCAAAATATCTATCCAGATAGACATCAAAGACAAAGAAATCCGGAAATTTATCTCCTTGCTCGTTATCTTCTAAGGATAAGATTACATCCTCCGGGATAGTACTCTTGGCATGTGGTTTAGAATTCATAATAATACTCATGGGGACAGTACCCTTGGGTAGAGAGAGCTGCAGTTTTTCAACAAATGAGGGTGAAATATCCAGTCCTAAATCTACTGTAAGTGGATGCAGTATCCCTTGATTCCACCTAACAAGGGTGTTGTTCTTAGGATTAAGAAACATCTCTCCTAAATACTTTAGAGAATCCTTTTCATACGGAGAGATAACATTATCCCATCCCGGGTTAATCTTAATGAGCTGCTCTCTGAAGGAATCAGTAATTCCATATTGATGCCATGTCCCAAAAGCAGGGTGTCCCTCTTCAAAAAAGCGAAGGCTTGATGCAGGGACAAGCATTATCTCAAATTTTTTATCAGGACCAAATCCTACTTCCTCAGGAGAAACAACCGTAAAAAATAATTTAGAACTCTTGGTCTTACAGGAAAATGTTTCTACAAAAGAAAGCTTTAATGGTAAATTTTTAGCAATGACATACACATCGCCAAGCCCCGGACCAATCAGACAAGAATCCTCAGAGGTTTTTTCTGAGGTTATATCAACATTCGGAAAAAAGCTAATCTCCAGATAGTTTTCCTGATTATAAAATGGTCTTGCCCGAAGGCTGCCCTTTGGATCATGGAATAAAAGCTCTTTCTGGTCACAGATAGACAGGGGTCTATTTCCCAACTGAAGGCTTAGCAGATGAAGAAGACAGGACGAAGCCTTTATGCCGGACCAGCTATGATCCCCGCTTGGATCATGGAGGACAGCCAGCGGAATAAATGGAATGGTAGTATAGGTATCGTAGCTGATTGAAGACAATTTAACTGTCATACAGGCTTCCTTGGGACCACTTCTTGGTCCTACTGCAAGGACAGAAGAAAGGGAAATCTTGTACCGGATCTCTGGTTTATCCTGAGTAATGGACTCGCTCAGGATAATCTTTTTAGATGAGCTGTTTTTTTTACAAATAATATCATCCCTTTTTTCAAAAACAAGCCTCCAATTATTAGAATAAGGGATGTCCTCAGCCTCTACCTTCATAATCACAGATGATTCCTCATCCAGCCGTGTCTTGTTATTGCCCTGCCAATCTATTTTGAATTTGAATGATTTAACATTTTCTGTGAGGACAACAGGGGTAGTTCCTGAAAAGGAAATATTTGTTTCTGCCCATATTGGAATAGACATTATCCCCTTCCATGTAGCAACAGCCTTTCCCACAGGGATAATCGTTGCCTCTGGTGACAGAGGTGCTACTTCTGCCAGAGGTGCTGCCTCTGCCAGAGGTGCTACCTCTTTAGGATTTTGTGCCTCAGATATGGATGCTGCTGCACATAAAATCAGTAGAAAAAAGAATTGACACCATTGATTCCTCATGTTTTTCATAATAGTTGCTGCCTCCTTAAGGTTATTGTAATAGCTTAGGTGCAATGTAAAGAAAAGCTAAAAGGCATAGAATTACAATTGCACCTTAGTAGCTGAGCTGTTATCAATTATACCCAAAAATAAGGCAAATGTCAACTCATTTAATTTGCAAACGCAATTCTCATTATAGAGAGACTATGCAACGCTCTTGCAAAGAAATTTTCTGTCCTTTTATTTTTTTCACTTGACTTGAGTAGTTTTTATAGAGTATACTATTGTAATCTTGCAGTCTGAAAATTTGGTGGTGTCTGAATTAGGCTAAATATTAGTTGTGTTGACAATCAGAGGCAGGGACAAGCCCTGCAGCTACATCTCTTTTTGTAGCTGCGATCTGCCAGAGGTGCTTTCCTCTTGTGGTCGCTTATTGGTGGGGCAGAAACAGGGAAGGCAGCACCTCTGCCACCCCCTGTATTCGCGGGGCAAACTTCTCCATTATCAATTATCCATTATCAATTATCTGCCACCCCCTGTATTCGCGGGGCAGGCTCTGTCCATACATAATTAACTATGCGACAATTAACAGTTGACACGACACTATTGTAATCTTGCAGTCTGAAAATTTCAACTATCTGATGCATTTTTAAGGAAAATAAATGAAAATAATCTTACTCTGTATTACCTGTCTAATCATAGGTTGTTCCAATCCCAATGTTTCTGGCATCAGGTGTCCGGTTGTTGCTGATAATTATATCTGTGCCTATAAGACAGAGCAGGATGCAAACCTTGGGGCAAGAACATTCTTGCGGCTTAAGGGTATTGAGGATACGACTGTCTTGAAATTTGATACGACGATGCTTAAGGGTATGACTGTTGAACAGGCAACCCTTTATCTTCATAAAAAGAAGAATAATTTGTTAATGGCAGGGATTTCAACCATTGCCTCTGATTGGGTTGAGGGACATGGAAAGGATTATGCATCCAAAATAGTTTCTCATATCCCATCCTTTTCCCAAGAGTGGAGAAGGATCAGGCATAGGGCAAGCTGTTTCAAATATGCTGCTTATAAAAAGACCCCGTGGTCATATCCAGGAAGTGATATTACAGATGTTACCTTTGGACAGGGCAACAGTCTCTTTGCCTATGCCGAGCCAAGGCTTGTCAATGGCTGGTATGCTATTGATATCCCTGCGGATATTGTTTATGCCTTAATCATTGGAGATCAATACGGTCTTGCTGTTACCGATGAAAAGGGGCAAATAGCTGTAGAGAAATCTGTTCATTCAAGAGAAAGCATGTTCCCGCCATTTCTTGCGGTTAAGGCAAAGAAGGCGGTAGCACCGCTGGCAATGGATGTTTTGCCCCATTCTCCTGTATCAGAATTAACAGCAAGCACAGTGGATGGAAAAATAAAATTAACATGGAAGCCATCGGATGATCATGGAATGAATGGGAAGGCATTTGGCCACCATGTTCGTTACAGTTCTCTTCCAATTGTCTGGGATTCAGCCTGTCCTGTTGAGCGATGGAAAATACCTCGTCAGCCAGATCCGGGCAAGAAAGATATTGAGTTGATTATTGACGGCTTAACCATTAGACAAAATAGACAGAAATATTATTTTGCTGTACAGGCTTATGATAAGGTTGGCAATCTCTCAACGATTGCCTATACAGATATTGTTCCAACTGAGTGTGCGTCAGAGGTGGAGCTTTTGGAGCTTGAGTTTTCTCAACCTGCTGAAATTGTGCCATTTGTCCCTATATTTGGCAATGGGGCGGCATCTATCTGGGCTATGAGTGATCTGGAAAAGGTGAATCCTGTTACAGGGAATACACTTGGGGAGGATTATACCATGCCGTCTGTTGATACTGCCAAAAAAAGTAATTTTATCTGGGATGCGAATCAAAAGCTGATTACCATTCATGGGGCAAGAAACGAGACAGTAGCCTTTCAGATTATCATTGAGGCTGAAGAAAAAACGCTTAATAATGTAGTTGTACAGGCAGACAGCCTCATAGGGAGTGAGGGTATTATCAAGGCTGAGAAAAATATTGAGCTTTTTAAGCTCTGGTATGTGCCTGTAAAGGGTGTTTATTACCCTGATGCCTGCCTTCCCTTAAATGGTAAATTCAACATCCCTGATGCTGACAATAAAATACCCAACCAAAAGAATCAGGCTGTTTGGGTTGATATTTATATCCCAAAGGAAACACCAAATGGGGTGTATGAAGGGATATTATCCGTTGTTAGTGAGAAAATTAAAAAACCTGTTAAGATTGGTATAAACCTTACGGTTTGGGACTTTTGTCTGCCGGATACGCCAAGTTTTGTCAATGAACTCAACGCTTATGGCGGCATTCACAAGGGTATTGGGATAAAACGGGAAAGCAAGGAATATAAAAAGATTGAGCTTAGCTATCATCAATTGGCACATAAGCATCGAAGCACCCTGAATGTTTTGCCATATGGACAGAAAGGGGAAATTTGCTCACAGGATTATGTACCCGTAGGGGCAGACCTGCGTGTCTGCCCTGATAAGCAGAAGTCAGAAGATAAGAGACAGAAAACAGAAGACAGGAAACGGAAGGCAGAAGGCAGGAGGCAATCAGTAGGGGCAGACCTATGTGTCTGCCCTGACCTATGTGTCTGCCCTGTTGACTGGACTGCTTGGGACAATAGATTTGGCTTGTATCTTGACGGCTCTGCCTTTACAGAAGATTATGGATATTATGGTCCGGGGACAGGAACGCCGGTTACACATTTTTATCTTCCATTCAATGAGAATTGGCCTGGCAGGATGGATGACGGCTATAGTGTAAGGATTCAGGAGAAGGCATACCCTGCCTGTGTTTATGAACATGCTGAGCGTGCTCCGGCTATTGAAAAGGCATTTTCTAAGGATTATAAGAAATCATTCGTAGACATGGCTTCAGAATATGCCAAACATTTTCGGGAAAGGGGATGGGATAGGACAAGGTTTCAGTTTTATTTGAATAACAAATATTATGCAAAAGAAAATGGAAAAGGTACGGCATGGTGGTTTCTTGATGAGCCTGCTCACAGGGATGACTTTCTTGCCCTCGCATTCTTTGGCAGGCTATTCTGGGAGGGAGTGAAGGCAGATGTAGGGGCAGGTTCCAAACCCGCCCTATTTCCTGAATTTGACTTTCGGGTTGACATTTCAAGACCGCAATATCAAAGGGGGATGCTTGATGGATTAGCAAACCTTGAGGTTGTCTCCACCGCATTTTTTACCAAAAACCATCTTTGCATGGAGAGGGCGAAAAAACTTGGACAGAGATACTGGTTTTATGGCGGTGGACCACAGATAGAGGAGTCGAGCAGCAGCCTTATGGGTCTTTATTATCAGATATACCTGTTGGGTGCAGATGGAGCATTGCCTTATTATACAAGTTTTTGCCGTCCGAATTGCTGGTATAATGGTGAATATCTGGCTATTATTTATCCAGGGCTTTCCGGACCAGTGGCAGGGTTAAGGCTTAAGATAGAACGACGGGCAATTCAGGATATTGAATACATGGCTCTCTTAGCTGCAAAGGAGGGCTGGAACAGGGATAGGGTTAATTGTGTAGTGTCGAAGAGAATTCAGTTAAAAGGAGAAATATCCTCCAAAAATGCAGATGACCCAGGCAAAATAGCCTGTTCTAACTTGAAGCCGGATGATTTTGATATGCTGCGAATTGTGATTGCCAAGACAATTATGATTATGTAGAATACAAAATGGAAAATGGAAAATGGAGGAGGGAGGCAGCGACTGCAAGGGTCGCAGCTACAAGTTTTCCACGAATAGCTGTAGCTGCAGGGCTTGTCCCTGCCTTAACCATTATTACACCTGAATAGTTACGAAATCAGAATACAGGAGGCAGAATGAAAGAATTTGCCTCTGTCTTCTGTCATTTTACGAATAAACAGCAGAAAAGGAGGATGTGTGATGGAAGTAACGAAGCATGATGTGGGTCTTGGAACAACCTATGAACGATTATCGTTGAATAATTACCTCAGCAACCTGACAAAAACGCTTGGCATTAATAGTGTTCTGGAGGGGCCGTTTGATGGCATGAAGGGGATTGCAGGCATAAATAGTCTTGTGCTTGGCAAGAATGGGGTGAAAACAACCACAATGCTTCCTGACCATGGGGCAATTGAGTTGGCTAAATTGGTCTGGGAGAAGGAGGGATGTCTTGAGCAGGCAACCTTTATCTGTAACCCGAATAATCACCTGACTGTTGAAAAAGCAGGGTTTGATCTTGTTTGGAACTTTGCCTGTCTGCCGCATATGACGGACTATAAAACAACACTGAATGAAATGATTCATGCCTCAAAGAAATATGTCCTTGTGTTTGTCTCAAACAGGATAAACTATGGGTTCTGGATACATTATCTGCTGCATAGGATTACAGGAGAGGTATGGAATCATGGGAATATTCATTTAATGAATGTTGGATTAATTGAAAGGCATTTGCAGGCTCAAGGATTGCGAATCATTGAAAAACCGTTTGTTGATGTTCCATGGTGGCCTGATCTTGATCTGCCAATTGGTGATATATTGAGCAGTTTTATGCCATTCTTCAAAAAACAGCTTCAGCAGACTAATCATGCACAGCATTATAAATGGGGGCTTGAAAACCTGCCATACTTTGCACCAAACGAAGAAATGGATGGGATCATGAAAAGACATGGGTTTGTTGAACAAGGGAATATCCCATTGATTAAATACATGTTTGCTCATCATCAGGGGATTCTGGCGGAGAAATAAAGATAAAGAGGTAATGGGTCGGGCAGTGAGTTGGCAGGGAAGAAATAAATAAGGCAGCAAGAATTCAGAATACAGGAGTCAGAATTCAGCAGTGGAGATGGAATAAACATATCTCCACGAATAAACTGTAGCTGCAGGATAACTATGGGGCTATCCCCTTGTCTCTGATGACATATAAGAAGCGACCACAAGGGTCGCAGCTACAACTCAACTGTAGCGACCGCAAGGGTTGCAGTGCAGTAGGGGCAATTCATGAATTGCCCCTACAGTACGCAACTGTAGCTGCAGGGCTTGTCCCTGCCTTAATCATGTTTTATACCCTGAATTAGGTACGAAGCCATATTATATGATTTAGCAAGAATTTATGTTGTGGTGTAGTAGAGACGCAAAATGTTGCATAAAATGTGCTGCTATTACCAGGATAATTGTTCACCGAGAATTGCTGATTGCTGGCAAGACCGCAGCATCTGTGTCATCTGCGTGTTATTATCTTCCAATAAATTATAGCATTTTCTTCTATTTGTCGATATTATTACTACTGCTGCGTCACGATTAAATGTTAGGATATAATAACTTCAATTTCCTCCGAGCATCGCTGGAATATTGTCATTCCTGCGAATGCAGGAATCTAATCTGTCTGTAGCTTACCCCTCAGAACAGGAGACTCCTGCAGGAGTTTACCCCTGCGAATGCAGGGGAAGAAGTGACACATGTTTAATCCTAAACTTTAATGATGACGCAGCACTACTACAACGATTTTGTTAAGTGAGTGATGAACATGTCTGGTATCAATCGAACAATATTAATTGCCTCTATATTTTCCATCCTGTTATTTGCATCAATTATTATGCCCATAAGGATAAAAGCCTCATTGGACAGGGAATCGTCATGTGTTACCCTTGAGCCGAATAAGAACCTGACGAAGCAGGCACTGCCGTTATATATCAGTAAGTTTTGGCAGGATATATCCATTGATGATATTCCGAATAATAAAAGGCTATATAATTGTACTGCTACTGTTCAGATGCTTTATGCAAAATGGATTAATAAATTAGCAGAGGAATTGGGGTACCTTTCAGTCAATGAGATGTTAGAATATTCGTCAAAGGTTATGGCTGTAAAGAAGACAATTGATGGAACAAAAAATTCAGTAGATTTTGTCCTCTCAGGCTATACAGGGATAAAATACCCAAAGGAAACAATATGCTGGCTAAGGATCTCGGAGATATTGAATAAACAGTACTACTATAAGATTTCCAAAGAGGATGCCATTGATTCTTTGATGCTGGATGTAGGGCTTATTGATCCGAGCTGGAAGTCAGCTACATGGAAGGTAGTGCAATTAATGACAAATAATGGATATGCTGTGTTCCAAAAGATGGATAAGAATGGGAGGGCAGCAATTGATATCTGGAAAGAAAGCGGCAAACATCTTCCACTGGATCCAACAGCCATGGATGCCATTTTGCCAGGGGATATTGCTACAGGCAGGTATTATGCGACACATTATCGGGATAAATATACTACCCATCTTACGGTTTATATTGGCAAAAGGAATGATTTGCCTTGTTTTGCAGAGCAGTTTGGCAAAGATGTAAAGATAACAACCCTGAACAGAATGTATGATGCCCTGAGAACAGGATTTGAGGCAGTAATAAGACCAATAGCAATAATCTCCCCAGACAAGACAGAGAAGTTTTTATCCACCCCTCTTTCAAACTATGAATTTGGCAGTCAGGCAATGCCTATGGTGCTTATCTTTAAGCAAAAAGCTGTTGCCTATCTCGCGCCACTATCCAGACAAAGGTTAACTCCGCTAAATAACTATTCATGTCCCCCTTCTTACACTAATGTCTCTTCAATCTTAAAATGACGGATGCGATAGGGACAGGAGGGAGCCCCTCTGGGCAGGCTCTGTCCGCTACTTGATTGGCTGCTCAAACAACGGACAACCACAAGAGGGTAGTATCGTGTCAACCTTAACTTGTCGTAAACCATTTGTAGGGACATTCCTGCCAGAGAGGCTCTCTCCTTGGTCTTATCCTTACCCACAAGTCCAACCACCATTAATTCAGCAATTCAACAATTCATTAATTCAACAATTGACAATTGCTGAATCGTGGAATTGATGAATTGTTAATCATTTTGGAGTACATGCTTCTGCTGTTTTGCAGCATT
>JAHIZN010000055.1 GCA_018814245.1 bacterium | reverse complement strand
AGGGCTTGTCCCTGCTTATTTGAATTATTTTGGGACACCACCCAATTTCTGCACAGGTCAAAAAACTTGAACATCGAGTATTAACATTACACAAACAAGGCAGAAACAGAAATACTTTGATATTACCCATCCCCTCTATCTTCGTATCCCCCTTCTTACACTACCTGAATAGTTACAAATAAACAAATAAGATAATCCCCGTGCTCAAGAATATGTCATGTTGCATATGGCATGCAAGAGAAGAACACTAAAAAATGAGGATTAAATAATGGAAAGACACAACGAAATATCTGAATTCATCTGGAACATTAAAGAGCATATCCGTGATGAATATAAAGAAAAGGATTACGAAGAGGTTATTCTGCCCTTTACCCTGTTGCGACGAATTGACTGTGTTCTTGAAAAAACACACGAACAGGTCGTAAAAACTTATGAGCAATATAAAAACAAAGCAACCCCGGAAGTGTTAGACCAACTGCTTAAAAAGGCATCCGGACAAAACTTCTATAATATTTCAGCCTTTACCCTGCTTGGTTTAACCAATAATTACATGCTTACCAACCCGCCATTTGGTGATGATTGGAAAAATATTCGTGAATTTGTAGAAGCTGAAGCATTAAAAAAAGAATGCGGTCGTTTTGGAGCAGGAACACCTGATGTAAGTGATGGTTCATTTTTATTTTTACAACACATGATTAGCAAGATGAATCCGCAGGGAAGCACTATTGGTATTGTCTTTAATGGCTCACCCTTGTTTAATGGTGATGCTGGTGGCGGATGGAGTAATATTCGCGGCTGGATAATGGATGAGCCGCACGATTTACTGGATTGTATTGTAGCCCTGCCAAAAGATCTGTTTTACGGTACTGGTATTGGTACCTACATCTGGATATTGAACAATAAAAAGCCTGCCAATAGAAAAAATAAGGTTCAGTTGATAAATGCTGTACACCCAAGGTTTACCAAGAAAATAAAATCCTTGGGTAAAAAACAATATGAAATAAGCGAAGACGGCATTAACCTGATAACCGAAATCTATAAAACCTACAAAGATTACAGCATTGAAGTAGAAGAAGACGGAAAAAAGCGAACTATTGAAATCAGTAAGATTTACGATGCGGCTGATTTTAAGTACACCAAGATAACGGTTGAACGCCCCTTGCGTCTGGAATACGAGATAACAGATGAGAAGATTGAAGCTCTCAAAAAACACCCCAAGTTTATAGAATTTGCCACCAGCAAAAAGAAGGACAAGGCATCAGCTGAAGCTGACATTGCAAAAGGCAAAGTCATACAGGAAAAAATCTTACAAGCCCTTGCAACCTTTAATGGTAAAGCAAGAGAGGCAAGCGATGCTAATTTCTTCGCTGCATTTGAAAAAGCATTTGGCAGTAAACCAAATAAAGCCTTGCTGAAAATGTATAGAGATGCGTTGGGCGAAAAAGACGAAAAAGCAGAGGTTGTTTTTGCCGACCCCTTTGATGTGCCAGTACAAAAAGGCAGGGTTTGCGATTGGAATGAAAAGCCGGTGCAGGATACTGATCTGCGTGACAGCGAAGGCATTAAATGGAAAGAAAACATTGAAGAGTATTTTGAAAAAGAGGTATTGCCCTTTGCCCCTGATGCCTGGATGGACAGGGAAAAAGATAAGATTGGTTACGAAATACCTTTTACCAAGTTTTTTTATGAATACAAGCCTCTGCGTGATTTGGAAGAGATTATGCAGGATATTGAAGCATTAGAGCAGGAAACAGAAGATTTATTGAGCGAGATTAAAGGGGATTACAAGCTGTGCGGTTGTTGCATTAAGCCATAGAGCAATGAGTCAGTAATTGGCAAGAAAAATACTTCGACCTATAGCAAGACAAAAATCACCACATAATTGACACAATATATTAAAGGTAATTGCAACGGAAAGGGAAAGAATCACAAAGGGTGTAATCTATAGGGAAAATAATTGACGAGAAATGAGGTAATTACAAATGAGAAAGAGCCTGACAATGGTAATCTTAAGATATTACACCTATACCGTAACAGCCTGACGAGGACAATTGTTCCATTAGGAACATAATATTGGTAGAAAAACAACCATAAATAAACCAATCAGTTCCGTTAGGAACATAATATTGGTAGAAACCGTAGGAACGACAGAGTAGGAACGAAATTATGGCAAACACCTATACACAAATTCATATTCAGGCAATTTTTGCGGTACAAAACAGAGATTGCATTATTAGCAATTCTTGGAAAGATGAATTATACAAATACATCATGGGTATTATCAGGAACAATCAACACAAACCATTGGTAATAAACGGAATGCCAGATCATGTTCATGTATTGTTTGGTATGAGGGCATCGCAATCCCTTTCAGATTTAATGCAGGACATAAAAGGTAATTCTTCAAAATGGATAAATGAAAAAAGATTTTTGAGATGTAGATTTTCATGGCAAGAAGGTTTTGGTGCATTTTCATACAGTAAATCTCAGATTTCCAATGTTATAAATTATATCAACAAGCAGGAAGAACATCACAAAAAAAAGAATTTCAGTGAAGAATATAAAGAATTTCTACAAGCATTCAACATTGATTATGATGAACGATATGTTTTTAAGCCAATTGAAATTTAATATACCATGCCTACGGCATTTATATCATGTGATAATAATTTTTCTACCAATATGTTGTCTCTATGAGACATTTAAGAAAATTCACACCTGATGATTGGGTGGTATCCTTGAATAGCTAATCTTGTATAATAATAAATTACAAGTCAAACAATTGTT
>JAHIZN010000405.1 GCA_018814245.1 bacterium | reverse complement strand
TCAAACCTGAAATTCAATCCGGACTAAAAGCAAAAGGTACAAGTTTCTGCACAGCCATCAGAAGATTAATCTTCTATGATATCTGTCTCATATTCACAAGTATTGATAAAGAGGGCAAGGATTATTCCACTGACAAGCTAAGGGTATGGTTCAAAATGGCTTATATAAACTACCTTTTACTCTCTCCTGTCCTGTTAAAAGATAAAGCAAACTTTGCTATTGATAGGAAAATCAAGAAGATGTTTTCAGAAAGCTATCTTTGTTTTGGCAGTGAATCTCCTTATGGTAAAAAGATACCTCCAAACTTAAAATTATTCAGAAAACGCTCTGTTAGAATTATAGAAGAATTGATCGGGGTTTTTCCGGAATTCAAAGAAGAGGTAGAGAGCAAAAAATGAAGAGAATCAGCATAAGAACTAAACTAACATTTTTAATCAGTTTAACAATAATTGTTGTGGCTGTTATTTTAAGCGGATATTTTTTCATGCGATCTTCAATGTTGCTGCATGATGAATTGAAAAAAAGAGGGGCAAGCATTGCTCATAATCTTGCTTATACCAGCAAAGAAGGGATTTTGACCAAAAACCTCTTTGAAGAACTTAAACCATTGGTTGAAGCAGTGATGACTGAGCCTGATGTTGTTTGCGTAGCAATAATAGATGAAACTGGTAATGTTTTGGCTCATAGTAACTCAAAAGAAGCAGGAAAAGTTTTCGCAGATGAATTCACTAAAAAAACCTTGTCAGCCAAAGAAGTCTTATATTCAAAAGAAACAAAAGAGATTATTACCTTTGGTGCAGGTGTTAAGGTAGATGAAAAAGAAAAGACTATTCTGGAAAAGGCTGAAGAATTAGAGATAAAAAAAGAAGGACCAATCGGTGCAGTTATCGTTAAGATTTCCTTAAAAAACCTTCATCTCAGGATGAATGATATTTTTAAGATCAACCTTGAGATACTGTTAGGTCTGTTAATAATTGGTATTATCTTTGCCTTTCTCTTTTCCACCCAGATGACAAATCCTATTAGATCTTTGGTTGAAGTCTCTCATGCAATTAGCTCTGGGGAATTAGAAAAACGGGCTGCCGTTGAAACCAACGATGAGATTGGCGAACTATCTATCTCTTTTAACGAGATGACAGAAAACTTGATAAAGGCACAGGGTGAATTAAAAAAACTCATCTATGAATTGACTACTGGATTATCAGAACATTTTGAGGTATTAAACAAGGCTGCATCAGGAGACTTGAGTGTTAAAGCACCACTGACTTCAGAAAATGAACTGGTGGTTAAGTTAGGAAAGGTAATCAATCATACCATAGAAAATTTGAGGCTGTTTGTAGATGAAATGACTGTGAGAAAGGAATTAGATCAGTTATTCAATACGACAGCATCTGCCATAAGGGTAGTTGATAAGGAATTTAATGTTATAAAGGCTAATGAAAGTTTTGCCAAATTGATTGGTTCTAAAAAGGAAGATATTATTGGGGTAAAATGTTTCGATCAGTTCAAAACGACTTTATGCCATACAGAACAATGTATTCTGAAAAGGATATTGGCAGGGGAGCAGCTAATAGAAACTGAAATGGAAAAAATAACCCCTGAAGGAAGAAAAATCTATTGTTTATTTAAGGCTGTCCCATTCCATGATGCAGAGGGAAAAATAATCGGGATGATGGAGGATAATCGGGATATAACAGATTTAAAGAAATTGGAAACAAAGATTGAGGATACTGCGACGGAAATGTCCAAATCTGTTTCTCAACACCTTGAGGTATTGGATAAGATTAGCCAAGGCAATCTGACTACACAAGCAACAGAAGATTCTAATATTGAATTAATCGCTAAATTGGGGAAGGTAATTAATCGGACTGGCAAATTGATTAATGTCAGGATTGCTGACCTTGAAGCAGTCAATAAAGAGCTTGAATCCTTTACCTACTCTGCATCACATGACTTGAAAGAACCCTTAAGAGGGATAGAGGCTTTTAGTCAATTTCTGCTCGAAGATTATGCGGATAAATTAGATGATACTGGGAAAGACTATCTTAAACGACTATCAGCATCTGCTGTACGAATGAAATCCCTGATTGACGACTTGCTGGCTTTATCACGAATTTCACGAGTAAAAAATCCTTACACGACAGTAGATTCTGGTAAATTGGTTAAAGAAGTACTAAAACAATTAAGACCAACAATCGAAGAGAAAAATGTCAGGATAGAGGTGGATGATGAGCTGCCATTTATCTTTTGTGATGAAGTGAAGATAAAACAGGTGTTTTATAACTTTATCCTGAATGCTATTAAATATAATGATAAAAAATGTCCGGAGATTGAGATAGGAATTGAGAAGAAGATAGTGGAGGGAATATCTCAAGGAGTTTTCTTTGTCAAGGATAATGGGATTGGTATTGAGGAAAAATATTTTGAGGAGATATTTGGAATATTTAAGCGGTTACATCGGGGAAATGAGTATGGTGGAGGAACAGGGGCAGGATTGGCTATTGTTAAACGGGTTATAACCGATCATGGAGGAAGTGTCTGGGTAAAAAGTACCCCTGATAAGGGAAGTACATTTTATTTTAGTTTGCCGAGAAGGGGTGAAAAACAGGATGAGTCCTAAGGTACTAAGGGAAGGCGAGCTCATTTTTTGGTTTCATAGTTATGATGCTCTTTATGAAAATCGAGCAAGTGTACATGTAGGTAAAGGTTCACAGAATGATTGCAATGATGCCAAAATCTCATTTTGAGCCTGAGATTGAAGTTATCCGTCATGGTCGTACACTGAACCGACATGAGTTAAGTCAGGCGATTAAAATCATCAAGGAGAATTATAATTATTTACGGGAGGAATGGAATGGCTATAGTGGCAGAACAAGTTAAGAAACAGTTAAATATCAAGCAGTACAAGGTTCAGTATCCTATATTAGCCTATACATTCCCTCGTGAACCTCGTATCCACGAGGTGAGGTTTGACGATAAATGTATGTATGTGAAATTACTTGATGAAAGGGTAATTTCTGTACCATTATGGTGGATTCCTACACTATATAATGCAATGCCAGAAGAGCGAGAAAAATACGAGATTAACCAGAGCCGAACTATGATTATTTGGGATCCAGACAAATCCACAATTAATGATGAAGTATCTATTGCTGATTATATATGTCCATGCAATCAAAGGAGTAACAATGTCAGAAATTAAGAGAATTTTGCTTGTAGAGGATAATCCGGATGATGTGATTATTGTGAAGCGAGTTCTAAGCAAAACTGCTGAGGAATTTGTTCTTGAGGTAGCAATTACAGGAAAAGAAGGAATAGAAAAGCTCAAGAGTGGAAATTTCAACTGCCTTATTCTTGACTACATGCTGCCGGATACAAATGCTTTGGAATTTTTACAGGAAAAGGAATTTTCACACATTCCAACCATTATCCTTACTGGTTTAAGTGATGGACGACTTCTTGCCGGGGCACTAAAACTTGGTGCAGTCAATTTCCTTGTAAAAGATGAGATATGCGGTGATGTCCTTCCAAATACAATCCTGAATGCTATTTCCTCAAAACAAAAAAGCCAATTTCTGGAACAACGAAGAGAACATATCTATGAAGGATTAATGGAGTCAATGGGGCAGGGATTATTTGCCCTTGATCTAATGCTGAATATTGTTTTTACTAATCGAAGAATAGCTGAAATTTTGGGCTATCAGGAATTTGAATTATTGGGTAAGCCTGTCCTTAATTTAATCGATGAAAAGGATATGGAAACCTTTCGGAATGAATATTCTAAAATTAAATCAGGACAGAGAACCAATTTTGAGATAATCCTTACCTCTAAAACAAAGAATGAAATTCCGGTTCTTATCAATCAGACCCCGTTATTTGATAACAATGGTGTTTTTAACGGCAGCCTTTGTCTGGTGGCAGATACTACCAATTTGAAGGAGATGGAAAAAAAGTTGAGAGAGACCGAGAGATTAACCATGATGACTCAAATTGTCTCTGAAGCAGCACATGAAATTAGAAATCCATTGACTGTAATCAAAAGTGGACTTTATCTGCTGAAGACGAGCTTACCCGAAGGAAAAGATATAAGTAACAAAATTTCAATAATAGATAGGGCTGTTGAGAGAGTAGCTGTTTATATAGACGACCTGTTGAATCTTGCAAGATCTCCTTCGCTTACATTAAAAACAGTGAGCATAGATGACATTATTGAGGAATCCCTATTGGAAATTCCAATTGATATTCTTTCAAATATAGAGCTAATAAAGGAGCTAAAGGATTGTCCCCTGCAAGTAAATGTTGATGAAGAGCGGTTAAAGCGGGTTTTTGTAAATCTAATTAAAAATGCCTCAGAAGCTATGCATGGAAAAGGGAAATTGCGAATTGCTGTTTGTAAAGTGCAGATTAAAGAAAAAGAATTTGTCCGGATAATCTTTGAGGATAGCGGACATGGAATTTCAGAGAAAGACTTAAATAAGATTTTTGACCCTTTCTACACTACTAAAACTAAGGGAATAGGAATAGGATTGGTTATTTGTAAGCGAATTATCGATGCCCATTATGGAAATATAGAGGTAAAGAGTACGGTTGATGTTGGCACAACATTTATTATTCAATTGCCGATTTCAAATAGTGGAGGGAGGGTATTACCGTGTTAGAAAATCTTCTTCAGGTTTTTACCAGAATACATAATTTAGAAGAAAAGTTTGGACAACTTTCTGGAAATAAGGTGGATGATTTTTCTCCGTCTATGCCAAAAGAAGCTGTACCCTCGTTTCAGGAAGCACTTAAAGAGGCAAAAGGAGAAAAAACAGATGCAAAAAGGTATCCCTATCAATATGCTGAAATAATTAACAACGCCAGCCAAAAGTATGGAATAGCTACAAAACTAATTGAATCAGTTATTAAGGCAGAATCTGATTTTAATCCTGCGGCTGTTTCCTCTCAAGGAGCATGTGGCTTGATGCAATTAATGCCTCAGACTGCAAGGATGGTAGGGGTAAAAAACATATTTTCTCCAGAGGAAAATATAGAGGGTGGGACAAAATATCTCAAAGATTTATTAGAAAAATTCGATCAAAATTTACCGCTTGCCCTTGCTGCCTATAATTCAGGACCAGAAACGGTTAAAAAGGCAGGGGGTATGCCGTCAATTGTAGAGACACAGAATTATGTAGCCAAGGTTTTGCAATATATGCAAACCATTAATTAAGTTGACATATCTTTTCACGCAAAGAATGCAAAGATTTCACGCAAAGAACGCAAAGAAGTCAGAATGGAGAAGAAATAAACATCGCAAATATTGTGTCTTTGTAGCTGCGACCTGCCAGAGGTGCTCTCCTCTTGTGAGTATCCATTAAGCAGGGACAAGCCCTGCAGCTACATTGCAATCGATTGTTGTGTGTGGGAATCTTTGTAGCTGCGACCCTTGTGGTCGCTTATTGGTGGGGCAGAGACCAGGGGAGGCAGCACCTCTGTCACCCCCTGCATTCGCAGAGCCTGCCCCTGCGAATGCAGGGGGGCAGGCTCTGTCCGTACATAATTAACTATGCGACAATTAACAGTTGACACAACAATAGCAGATAATATGGAGAACAAACATTTATGAGGATATTTTTAATTAATCCGCCGGCTCCGGATGGGGTAATGGTTGTCCGTGAGGGCAGGTGTATGCAGAGAAAGGGGGCATGGACAGCGGTATGGTCACCACTATCACTCGCCATTTGTGCTGCTGTATTGGAACAAGAGGGGATTGAGGTCAGCATCATTGACTGCATTGTAAAAGGGGTTACGCCAAAGCAATTAATACTTCAAATAGCTGCCTTTAAGCCGGATTTGGTTGTGCTGAACACCAGCACCCCATCTATTGAGGCTGATCTTAAGATGGTATTCATGATCAAGCAGGCATGTCCTGAAACCAAAACAGCCATTATCGGCATCCATCCCACAGCCCTTCCTGATGAATGTTTTCGTGTCTGTGCCAGAGGTGCTGCCTCTGCCGGAAATGCTATTTCCAATGATTTGGATTATATCATTCGGGGAGAGCCTGAATTTACTCTGCAAGAGCTGTGCAGGGCAATTGCCTGTGAAAGAGATAACATCTCTGGCACAGGGTCTGCCTCTGCCAGAGGAGCTTCCTCTCAGGCCAATTTGCAAGCCGTGCAGGGACTTTCTTTTTGTGAGAAAGACAAGATAATTCACAATTCCTCCCGTCCATGGCTTGATCTGGATGACCTTCCCTTTCCAGCATGGCATCTGATTGATATTTCTGACTATATCATGCCCTTTCACAATGTCCCGTTTCTTTTGGTTGCAACCTCAAGGGGTTGTCCATACCCCTGCACCTTTTGTGCAGACAGCACCTATTATGGCAAGGCATTACGCAAACGCTCCCCTCAAAGATTAGTCGATGAATTGGTTTTTCTACAGGAAAGATTTAATGTCCATGAATTCCTTTTCTGGTCTGAATCCTTTACTTTAGACACAAGGTTTGTTATGGCTGTATGTGCTGAGATTATAGGGCGAGGGCTGCAAATCTCATGGGTGTGTAACAGTCGTGTGGATCATGTGAATTTAGAGATGTTAACGGCTCTTAAAAAGGCTGGCTGTTGGATGATAGGTTATGGGGTTGAATCAGGGAGTCAGGCTGTACTTAATAGTGTCAAAAAAGGAACTACCGTGGAACAAACCAGAAAGGCTGTGGAATTATCCCATCAGGCAGGGCTGGAGGTTTCTGGACATTGTATCCTTGGATTACCAACTGATACCCCTCAAACCATTAAACAAACCATAGAATTTACCATTGACCTTGACCTTGATTTTGTTCAGTTTTATTGTGCCGTGCCCTTTCCGGGTTCTGAGATGTATGAACAAGCCTGTCATAACCGCTGGATTAATACCACTGATTGGTCAATGTTTGAACAAAATTTTTCTGTAGTGGATTATCCACAGCTTACTGCAAAAGAAATTATGAACCTCCGGCGTTTTGCATATAGAAGATTTTACCTGAGACCAAGGATGATGCTTAAGGTGTGGAAAAGATTGAAAAAAGCATCAGACTTTAAGACATTTTTCCAAATGGTGCGGGAATTTCTGACATGGATATAATTCTCCACCATTAATTCAACAATTGTCAATTGTTGAATTAATGGTGGTTGGACTTGTGGGTAAGGATAAGTCCTCAAGAGGGGTTAGTGGTTGGTTCTCTTCTTCTGAAGAAGAAACAACACATCCCCATTAATCGACAAAAATAGCAACAAATGAGGTCAAGCAGTGCAGATAAGTATAGATGTGGCGGGAGCGACTATGCAACGCTCTCCAAGTCCTTTAACTTCTTTATCCAATTTTTACTTGACAAATCTATTGGATTATGTTATAAATAAATTAAACTATCTGTGGAAGATAATAAATAATGTTATCACCTTCCTGCAAGCGTAAACTGTGAAGTGAAAAT
>JAHIZN010000404.1 GCA_018814245.1 bacterium | reverse complement strand
GCTACATTGTGATCGATTGTTGTGTGTGGGAATCTTTGTAGCTGCGACCCTTGTGGTCGCTTATTGGTGGGGCAGAAACAGGGGAGGCAGCACCTCTCTGTTACCCTGTCCATACATAATTAACTATGTGACAATTAACAGTTGACACGACAATAGTGATATATCTTTCCCCACTTCTCCACTTTCTCCTTTTTTATACATATTTACACTCGTAACTGATCCATTACATCTGTGTAATCAGAAGATTTTTGTCTGTGCAGAAAGCAGATACCCACAGTAAAAGAACACCTATCGTAGCAGTAAATTATCCTGATTAGTCGAAGCAGTTTATGTGTGGGTGGTTTTTTGTGCTGTAAAAAACACACAAGGAGTCTTATCTTGTTAATAAGACTCCTTGTATTAAAAGCAACATTAATTTTCCTTTTTGACACCATATCTTTTAAGTTTAAGGTGTAGAGTTGTTCTGTCTATTCCCAGTATTCGGGCACTCTTGCTTTTATTCCCATTGTTTTCCTGCAGTGTTTTCATAATATACTGCTTTTCAACTTCCTCTAAGGTTAAGTTGTTTGACAAAACTAATTCATCTTTTTCCATGAGAATTCACCTCCTTTTTAATAGAATAAGCTCAACATGTCAACCAAATGTGCACATGAGTATTGATAACTTTAGGTATGCAGAATTCAGGAGTCAGAATCCAGAATGAAGACGGCGCGACCACAAGAGGAGAGCACCTGCCAGAGGTGCTACATCTCTGGCAGGTTGCAGCTACAAGTTGCCCCACAAATAACTGTAGCTGCAGGGTGCCGGTGTACTACTCCTTGTACCTGCCATAACCATTCTTACACCTGAATAATTGCACATTTTTTTAAGACTTAATTGCGATAAGTAACCATATCAGTTGCTTCTGTCTTTTTGCTGCTTGTCCCTTGCTGTTGTTTGTTTATCTATTTTTTACTACAGCAATTATCTGCGTAGGATTATTCCTCTCAGATAAAGAATACCACATGTCTTTGTTTTTGTCAAGCATTTTTTTTATCTTTCTTATCATTTTATATTCTTTTGTTTGCTTTAGTATCATATGGCTGGTGAAATAGCAAATAATTGCCTATTTTTTTGTAACTATTCAAGTAGCAAGAATGGTTAAGGCAGGAACAAGGAGATAGCATCTCTGCCATGTGCTCTTCTCTTGTGGTCGCTGTCTCCATTGCTGAATTCTGACTCCAGGATATCTGAATAATTACTATATTTCTTCTTTAGTAGGGATTTTATTATAACAACTGAAGCAATTATATTCTTAGGCGTATAGCCATTATTTTCTCGGAAGGAATCTTGATCAATTGATAAGTTGAAAAGAAAAAGACAAATTATGCTACAATTACAAATAGATTCCAAGCATAAGGATTTTTCCTATTCTCCTTAGTTTTTAGAAATCTTTTGATCTATTCAGGTAATCTTGAAATTAGACACCCACAAATCTTTTCCCTTAAGTAGTCGATATCCTGCAAGATAATAATCATAGCAAGTATATTTTTTAAGGAATATTACAAAAATATTAAGTTATTAATCTATATATTGCCGTGAAATTCACGGATTATTTTCTTTATACTCGACAGGCTGTTACGGAACTGATAATCAGCATCAACACCATACTACATATAGTGCTTGCTGGTGGGATTATCACAATATGCTGTATGCTTCTCGTGCCAAATTCCTATTCCGTAACAGCCTGTCGAGTTATATTAATTCAATAATAATTGAAAAAGAGTCAGAAAATAAATAGCAAAACAATACAGTTCTATATATTATAAAATACCATAATTATACTTAAAAGTCAAGTGTTTTCAGCAATTATCATTATGGAAAACTTACCGTGTCATCTGCAGTTGTTGTCAGCGATCTATTGTCTATGATTCTTTTCCTCTTAGGCAAGCAGATAGCTTTGAGGTTAATGCCAATATTCTTTCTGCTGCTGCCTCTGATAATGCCCCTGTACCACAACTTGGAGTAATAATTATATTTTCGGTTAATGCATCTTTTGAGATAAAATCATGGCTTAAAGATGAAATCCCATTGTTAAATCGCTCGACTAATGTTGTTGTTGATTCTTTGATAATATCTTCAACGGTAGGTACTATTCCCCATGCAAGTATCCCTCCCATTGAGAGAAAATGTTTTAGGTCTGCTGGATACAGGGATAATGTGTCAGCAAAGTTGTAGGCATCAAAACTTAGTATGTCTACCTCTGTTTCCAGCAATACAGACCAGTCTGTGTTGCCGCAACAATGTATGCCTACCAGCCCCCCTATCTCCTGAATGTTGACAATAATCTCATTTAGCGTTTGGATAACCATTTTTTTATCTAATGGCACATAGGCAGAACCAAATGCAGAAAGATAGGGTTCATCTAAAAATATTATCCCTTTTAACCCAAGTTCCCTAAACTTGGTTAGCTGCCAGCATGCTTTCATAGTTAATCCTTTCACAATAGCATCGAAAAGGATCTCATTATAAATAACAGGCTTGCCTGTTTCATCCTGAATCGTTAAGCCAAAACTAATAGGACCGGTTATTTGTCCCTTGATAAACCTTATGCTTGGAGGTATTTCTTTTTTCATGATTTCCATCATAGTATGAAACCCTGCACTATATTTTTTTGATATCTCAAACAGAGAAATATTGTTTGACAAATATCTTTCATAAAATCTTTCAAGTTCAGCATCCATATCCTTTGAGGTATCAAAGAATATTTTCTTGTTTTCTATGTCAAGATTTACACATGGAAATCCTTCTGAGTATTGGACATACATGTTTTCCAAAAAGCCCATTCTTGGCAGTTGAGGACAAACAGGTATCTCTGGAAGATTTTCTAAGATTATTCGACAGGCTGTCTCCGGGTCATGATGCGGAAAACTTCCAATTGCAGTAGCCAAGTAATTAGCGTGAAAATCCATGTTATCTCCTTGTAATTGCTCATGTATCTCATTTTCACACATGACATGAAATCAGTCAATACGCTTTTACAGAGAAAGATCCACAAAGGGTGTAAATATCGGTGGTGTCTCCCTTTTCTCCATTATCTCCCTATCTCTCTATTCTCTATCCCCTTATCTCCTAAG
>JAHIZN010000403.1 GCA_018814245.1 bacterium | reverse complement strand
CTTAGGAGATAAGGGGATAGAGAATAGAGAGATAGGGAGATAATGGAGAAAAGGGAGACACCACCGATATTTACACCCTTTGTGGATCTTTCTCTGTAAAAGCGTATTGACTGATTTCATGTCATGTGTGAAAATGAGATAGCTGAGTAGTTACGATAATAGTTTATCTCTTAGAAGTTACACCCTTTGTGATTCTTTCTCTGTATCTGTATTCTTGCTGCCTGAATAGTTACTGTTGCTTTCAATCTCCTGCGAATTGCCACAGGATATTGAGCAGTTACCCAAATTAAGGCAATGAATCAGTGTCCTCTGGTAATCACACTCCTTGCTGTCATCCGCTTAACTGCCCCAGAAATACCATCCAAAACATCTGAGGCAATAAGAGACAATGTACCCTTTTCCTCTGCCTTTATATCCCCGGCTAATCCATGCAAAAATACACCAAGCCTTGCTGCCTCTGGAACAGACAATCCCTGAGCTATCAATCCGCTTATCATCCCGGTAAGCACATCCCCGCAGCCGGCTGTAGCCATACCCTGATTACCTGTTGGGTTTATCCAGACATTTCCCTCAGGGTCAGCGATAATGGTTTGGGCACCCTTGAGTACCACAGTAGTTTCATGCTCTTCTGCAAATCTTTGGGCAATATCTATGCGATTGTTGATTACATCCTCTGTGGTACAGCCAAGCAAATGAGCCATCTCCCCTGGATGAGGGGTGATAACTGCTGGTGCATTTTTGCGTTTCAAAACCTCAGGCTGCGAGGCAATAGCAAATAGGGCATCCGCATCTATCACCATCGTGGTTTTCAGATGAAGAATGAGCCTTCTTATCAGCTCTCCTGTATTCTCATTCCTACCAATACCAGGTCCCAGAGCCGCTACATTCATGTCCTCACAAAAGCTCATTATTTTTTCATACCCTTGCTGGCTGAATGCAGACAGGGATGTTTGCGGCAAGGGGAGAGTCATAACCTCGCTTAACTTTACCTCCATGATATGGTTCAGGCTTTCAGGGATACCGAGGGTTATTAACCCGGCTCCAATCCGCATGGCTGCTTCACTGCAAAGGGCAGCAGCCCCGGTCATGCCCATGGATCCAGCAAGAACAAAGACCTTGCCGCATGAACCCTTATGAGCATCAACAGGACGGTAAGGAATATGATCTGCCGCATCTTTCATGGTAAGGAGATTTATCTTAATGCTGTCTTGATTGAGGAGTGACGGGGCAAGGCTTATATCAGCAACAATCAACCTGCCAGTATATTCAATCCCGGGTGGTATGACCAATCCGAGCTTGGGAAGTCCAAAGGTTACGGTCATGGCTGCCCGAACTGTAGACTTAAGGGACATGCCTGTGTTGGCATCAAGCCCGGATGGGATATCAACAGCAACTACAGGGATATCAATGGTATTAATAGTATCGATTACATGAGCAAATAATCCCCTTACCTCTCCAGAAAGTCCAGTCCCAAGAAGGGCATCTACAATTAATCCAGTATGTTTTAATTCAGTGGTGACGGCATTCAATTCATCTTCTGAGGTAACAATCTGGACAGGAACACCAAATTGTCTGGCAGCCTTCAAGTTTATCAGGGCATCACCACTTACATTCTCTTCTGGAACAAAGAGATAAATCTTCACCCTTGCCCCATGATTAAAGAGGTGTCTGGCAATAACAAACCCATCCCCGCCATTATTGCCGCCACCACACAAAACAGCTATTCTTTCAGCATCTATCTGCTGGAGGTATTCCTTTATGGCTAAAAATACCTGTATCCCGGCATTTTCCATCAAGATAGCACCTGACAGTCCATACCTTTCGGATGTAGCTTGATCAATCTCTTGCATCTGCTTGCGCGTTACAATTTTCATACATACCATCCTGATGTAGAGATAACCATTGGTCGTTTACAATATTCGAAAATCATAAGGTAACTACTCAGGCATACAGAATTCAGGAGTCAGAATTCAGAATAGCTCCAGAGTAAGCCTATAAATCCCATTATCTCTCTCTCAATATCCCCATATTTCCTGCGAAAACTATCATAGCAGGTGTTTTCATTCTGACTT
>JAHIZN010000402.1 GCA_018814245.1 bacterium | reverse complement strand
GGAAAGAACCACAAAGGGTGTAAACTCCTTAGGGAAAATAATTGCGAACAATAACGATAGCAAGGTAATTGCAAATGAGAAGAGCCTGATAATGGTTTATTTCTTAGAATTTACACCCTTTGTGGTTCTTTCTCTGTATCTGTTCTTGCTGTCTGAATAGTTACTGTTGCTTTCAACCTCTTGTGAATTGCCACAGGATATTGAGCAGGTACAAAGATTATGTAGGGTTGTTTTAAGCTTAAATTAAAAAAGAAGAGAAGCTATGACAAATATCACCTATTCTGTTAACAATATTCCAATCCGATTAACTGATGAGAGATGGACTCACATTGTAGAAAATCATGATGATATAGCAGGCTATTATTTTGATGTTTTAGAGACAATTGCTAACCCTACATGGATATTCGAATGAGATGAGGATGAACTTTGGGCAGTAAAACTTGTCTTTGAAAAAAAAGCTATTCTTGTAATCTATAAAGAATTAAAAGAGAAAAATGATGGTTTTATTATCACCGCTTTCTTTACTACAAAAACCCAAAAACTTTTAAGGAGAAAAATAATATGGCAACAACAGCAGTAAAAGAAATATTTGCAGCACTGCCACACATCAAAAAAGTAGGTGTAAAACATCTCTGGTTTGACTTTGATGAAGAGGCAGATGTTTTGTATGATAATGGTTTATCTCTTAGAATTTACACCCTTTGTGGTTCTTTCTCTGCCAGAGGTGCTACCTTTTCTCGTTGCAATAGCTACTGACTAACGAGACTTGATGCAATTATCCACAACCGCACAGGTTGGATAGTTTTGATTTTAAGTTTTTGCTCATGAAAATAGCTCGAGACATTGATGTTGACATTGAACCACATCCTTACCTTGAAAATGAGTTTAAGGAAGATAATCCACTTGCTCTGGAAGTGATGAAAACAGGAAAAAGGGTAGTGCTCAGTCACAATTAAATTAAATGTTAGGATATAATAACTTCAATTTCCTCCGAGCATCGTTGGAATATTGTCATTCCTGCGAATGCAGGAATCTCATCTTAAGAAAAACGCACCTGTCAAGTAGCAGGTGATTTTTGTGGTTAGACTTACAAGCAAGAAGTCGAACAGTAAGATAGATGTCAGGCTGATAACATAGAAGACGAACGATTAACCCGAGGTCAGGCAAGCGAATAACTCTGGAGGTCGGAAGCAAGTGATCAGTCGTTAAGCAAGAAGACGGACAAGATAACACGAGAGTAGTCAAGCAGATAACCGAGCGGGCAAACCTTGAAAGCAGAATCAAGTAAGGGTGAAGTATTTAATCACTTGTTAGGTATAAAAAAATTAGGATACAAAATGAACCGTTGGATTGAATTAAGCATAGAATATGCGAATCAAAGGTCTTATCTTGATGATCTATTTCAAGTATATTCGACAATTCCAGAAGGAATAAGAGATATTAATAAAGAAATATGGGCTGATGTTGAAAAATCCTTTAATCGAAAAAACAATGATAATCTTATCAGAAAACTTTTAAAATTTGACCTCTTTCCGATAAAGGATAGTTATATTGCATATTTGAAAAGAGACAATTCCGCAATTGACAGAAACCCAAGAACTATAAATCGTATTTGTGGCAGACTCTATGAAATGGGACTTGATGAGATTTTTGAAAGATGCAGCGAACCAAAAGAAACCAATCGTCAGATTGGTCCAATGTTTCGGGAGTGGTTAAGAAAAAAATCGCTCGGAATTACACCTGTTGATTTATCTGAATTCATCGCGAACAATAACGATGCTATTTTAGACGCAGGTGATAATGCAATGATGAATTTTGCAAAAAATAATTTAGGCTATAATCATACTAAAGGGCTTGATTTTGTGGCAAGATTTAACAATAAATACATTATAGGAGAAGCAAAGTTTCTTACTGATTTTGGTGGACATCAGAATGCACAATTCAATGATGCCATAAGCACTATTGAAGCAAAAGGGGTAAAAGCAATAAAAATTGCTATTTTAGACGGTGTACTTTATATCAACGGTAATAATAATAAGATGTATAAATCAATAACCGAGACTTATAAAAATTACAACATTATGAGTGCTTTGGTGTTACGAGAGTTTTTATATCAACTATAGGAAGTAATCTATGAAGAATTTATTAATAAAGGGCAACAATACTCAAGGGCTTAATTACCTTTTAGAAAACAGAAAATTAAAAGGGAAAATTGACTTGGTATATATTGATCCTCCATTTGCAACAAATGGAAACTTCACTATTACAGATGGCAGGGCATCTACGATTAGTAATTCAAGAAACGGGGATATTGCATATTCTGACAAACTTATAGGCAAAAAGTTTATTGAATATTTAAGAGAAAGGTTAATCCTGCTTAAAGAGTTATTATCTGAACAAGGCTCAATTTATTTACACATTGATTACAAAATTGGGCATTATGTAAAAGTAATGATGGACGAAGTTTTTGGAATAGAGAATTTTAGAAATGATATTGCAAGAATTAAATGTAATCCCAAAAACTTTGACCGACTTGGTTATAGCAATATTAAAGACCTTATCCTTTTTTACACAAAATCTTCAAAACCGATATGGAATGAGCCGAGAGAAAAATATACTAAAAAAGACATTGAAAAATTATTTCCTAAAATAGACAAACAAGGGAGACGATATGCAACTGTTCCAATCCATGCCCCTGGTGAAACTGAAAATGGAAAATCTAATCAGCCATTCAAAGGAATAATGCCTCCCAAAGGCAGACATTGGCGAACAAATGTTGAAACGGTTGAACAATGGGATAAAGAAGGACTCATTGAGTGGTCTTCAACTGGAAATCCAAGAAAAATAATTTTTGCGGACGAAAGAGAAGGTAAAAGAGTTCAAGATATTTGGGAATATAAAGATCCTCAATATCCGACCTATCCGACAGAAAAAAATCATGAATTATTGGATTTAATTATTCGCACTTCTTCTAATCCAGACAGTATAGTTTTAGATTGTTTTTGCGGCTCAGGAACAGCATTGAAATCAGCCCAAATTAATGGGAGAAAATGGATTGGAATTGACCAATCAGAACATGCCCTAAAAGCGACTATTGAAAAACTCAAAACAATTAAAGTCGATCTTTTTAATTGTTTTGTTGCTAAACCCGAATATGAGTTTATAGAGATAGCAAAGATCCTGACTGAAGAAATACCTGACAAGTTGTTGCAGCAGACGGCATAAACGCCACTGCTGAAAGCCTAACAAGAAAAATGAACCAGACGGAACGAAGTTATAGTTAGTCTTACAAGAGAGCGTAAGATATTACTCAGGCGGAAGATGGCACTCTTGCGTAAGATATCGCTTGGGCGGAAGATACATGGAAGGAAGGGTTCTTTATGAGCGAGTTTAATCAGAAAATTTTACGAAAGGTGAAACAATGGCTTGCCTATGCAGAAGAGGCAGCCATATGAGTACTTCCTTGTATCAACTTGAAAAATTATCCTCGATGATGGGGATTACACTAAGCAAAACCCAGATTGAGCAGTTTTCGTCCTATCTTGCCTTGCTTGTGCAAGAGGCTCAAAGGGTAAATATTACTGGAATTCGGGATGAGGGGGAGATAATAACCAGACACTTTTTAGATTCCCTTAGTTGTGCAATAGCCGTGAAATTAACCCCGGGGATGAGGGTGCTTGATGTGGGGAGCGGAGCCGGATTTCCTGGTGTGCCATTAAAGATATACGCACCAGAGATACAATTAACTGTAATGGATTCAAGTCAAAAGCATCTCAATTTTCTTTATAAGCTGCGGGGTATTTTGCGAGACAACCTTTCTGACAGTAGCAGCACAGGCTTTCAGCCTGTATGCAGGCAAGATGCCTGTGCTACTTTTGAGATATTAGAGGGAAGGGCAGAGGAATATGGACAGTCTGAAGAACATCGGGAGGCATATGACCTTGTTGTTTCCAGAGCTGTGGCAAAAATGAACATCCTGACAGAATACTGTCTGCCATTAGTAAAAATAGGAGGGAGCACCTCTGGCAGCGGTAGCACCTCTGGCAGAGGAAGCACTTCTGACAGCGGATACTTTATTGCTATGAAGGGACAAACAGGGGATATTGAGGCAAGGGATGCAGAATCCGTCATTCAAATGCTTGGGGGAGAGATTGACGATCTTGTGGATGTGATTTTGCCGGATAGAGGAAGCCCCTCTGGCAACAGTAAGCGAATGCTAATAAAGGTGTTAAAGATACGGCAAACGCCTGCTGAATATCCAAGAAGAACAGGTGTGCCGGAGAAAAAGCCGCTTAATTAATTGGTTTGCTCGTAGGGGCAACCCCCTACAGACTGTGTAAAAACTCATGATTTGGGCATCAAT
>JAHIZN010000054.1 GCA_018814245.1 bacterium | reverse complement strand
TTCCATTCAGCGGCCATTAACTCCGTATATATCCTCACAAAGTATGACCCGGGGTTAAGCTTGATACCACAAGACTTAAAGTCAACAGCACACTTAAATTTAGCATGATATTCTTTTTCATTTTCATCTGTTGGTGAAATCCTGTCAAATGGAACCAGGGTGTCAAAATCATTACCCTTATTATCATCCCATTTATCCAATAATAATTGATTCCCCAGATGGATACAATCATCCGTACGATAGGTATTTCCTCTATATTCTAAGCTTCCTTCTCCTCTCTTCACATAGTTGGGAAGACCACAAGGAAACGGGTCAGTATCAATGGTAGTATCCCAATCATCAGGGGCAATATATATCAAATTACTATTTTTATCAAAAAAGGCTATGCGGAATAAGGCATGGGGACGATTAAAAACATTTATAGTCTGGCTGGTGTCAAACTCAAGATTTTGAAGCTGTGCCTGACTTCCCTTAAGCATACAATCAATAGCAATATTGACATAGGTAGAACCCTCACCAACATTACCAGTAATGGTCTTTGCCGCTGTAACCTTCACTTCAACCAGATCAACCTGCACCCTTGATACCTTTGTTACCCCAAATATCTCCTCTGCCTTATTCCCTGCCTGGTCCGTAGCATAGATAAAGTAGTAGTAGCTTGCATCAGGAACCAGTTCACCATTTTCAAAATCACCCTGCCAGTAACAGACATTATCTGTTTTTGCGGTTTGAACACCAAGGTCTTTAATGATATTTGCCCCGGGTAAATAGCCATCCTTAATAACAACACGGACATCTGCCACAAGGGTTTTGGTCAGGGTATATTTTATCTCACATTTTTTTCCTGTCTCAGGGTTAAAGGGGACAGTTGATCCAAGCAGGGTTACTACCGGTTTAATGGTATCCATGTCAATATAGATATTATTTAATGGTTTGGTATCTGCTGCTGAATAATTAGATGAGGAAAATGGCAGCCTTTCCTCATCATTAAATGGATAACCATCATTAGCTACAGTTTTTTCATTTGTTACCCTGAGATGAGCAAATACAGGGACATCTGACAGCTCAAGCCCATCAGGCAACTCATAAAATCCAGAAAAGATACTATCACCCTCGCCCATGTCATGATGAGCAGCATCATTGCCATCATCATAAAGCAAGATATTGTTTTCAATACTGCCAAGATCAAAAGAAATAGAGGGCACACCCCGACGGAGCACCACACCCTTGGCTACATGAAAATAACTATCTTTTAAGGAGACACTATCATAGGATGGAAGGCTTTCACCAAAGCAAAGATTGTTATTGGTAATACTTACTGTCCCATTGCTGCCAGCTATCATTTTCCAGACACGACCATGTGTTGTCCCGCTGCCAAGTCCATCATTCCAAACAATGATATTATCCCCTGCATTTATCTCAGGAGACTGAATCGTAACAGTACCATCCTGATGCACAAAAGATGCACTCTCCTTTATTTCCTTGTCTATCTCTCCGGCAATCAGATTAAAGGTTATTCTTTTGTTCATAGTATTAAATACCTGTTTTGAGGGATCTGGCTCAACCCTCAAACCAATTATCTTTACATTTTCATAAGCCATCTTTTTCTGCCCATTTAATGATACTGTTCCGGATGCTGTCCCATAATTTGTTGCCCTGTTCCCGCCATTATCCTTAAATAATCCTACTATACTGCAGCTTACTGTCCCTGCGGTTTGAGGAACAAGGTATTTGCCTTGGTATTTATTTCCGCCTATTGAATATAAGGACACATAGCCACAAAAGAGCTTGGCTGATGTAAAAAATGGTGCTCTATTGGCTTCCAGACAATACTCCCTTAAGCCAACACTATACCCGCTTGCTGCCCGAATGGTAAATTTATCTGTAGTGCTGTCATAGGTCATACTTCCGAATGTACTGGTAGCAAAGGCTATTGTGTTGATAGCATCTATCAAGCCCTGAACGGTTGTATAATTATCAGTAATAGCAAACGATGTCCATGTGCCCTCTGAGCCATTTGCCGCCACATAAACGCTTATTGCCCCTCCAACAATATCACCCTCAAACTGTCTCCACCCATCTTGCATGCGGATATATTCTGCCCCTTTTATAACATCCTCTGCACTTTGAATCTCTTGAGAGGTCAACAAGACATCTGCCTCTCCAAAAGAATCTGCCTCAAGGTTAAATAATATCTCTTCATCCATATACTTGACAGTCCCATAGGTATTTTCTTTTATCCCCTTTATCTGAGGTGGAATAATATCAACAGCAATAAGAAAATTCTCTGTAGAAAAATTCCCCATCCGATCCACTACAGTAATAGTAAAGGTGTGCGGTCCATCTGTAGCCGTACCATTTACATACCTTCCATCCCAAACAAATTGTATTGTACCAGTGCCTGTAAATGTTCCTGTAGGAGAACCTGTACCAACAGGCGTATTAGTTCCATCCACTACTAATGTATAGCTCCACATATCTGCATTATCAGCAGCCGTAAACTCTATTGTGGTTGACCGTTTATCACCCTCTAAGGAGAAGGAGTAATCACTTACTGAAGCAGATAGAATCTCTGGTGCAATGATATCGAAGGTTACAGTAGTTGACCCGATACTTGTATTTCCGCCCATATCCATTAATTGGACTGTAATCGTAGTTAAGCCAGACGGATAATCTCCCCAAATATTTTTCCCATTCCATGCAAAGCTTATTGTTCCGGCAGAGCTTGATGTTCCTGCACTTGAAGGCGTACCATCTAAGAGGATACCATTTATAGAGATGCTATATGTCCATGTCCCCAGATTATCCTTACCGTTAAAAGAGATATTGTTTGTCGAGGGAGAACCATAAGGGGAGAAATAGGGGCTTGAAACAGTCAGGTTGGTTAAGCTTGGTGACATACCGTCAACCTTTACCAAGCTGGTAGCCTTTTTTATGTTCCCGGCCAGATCTGTCAGGGTTATCTCTACCACATGATCACCCTCTGCAAAGGGTGCCCCATTTTTATCTATTGCCGGCCAAATAAAGCTTATGGGTTCACTGCTTAAGAAACTTGTTCCAGAGGGAGATGTCCCTTGTGTACCCCGAGGCTCTTGTCCACCAATGGTTATCTCATATGTCCATTGCCCTGTAGATTCTACACCAGTAAATGAAATTATTAAAGGCTGTTTGGAAGATGCAAAATTGCCGGAAAATTGTAAATTTTCCATCGCAGGGGCAGTATTATCAATGGTAATGTATACCTTTTCATTTCTAATATTCCCCACGCTATCCCGCAGTTCCAGCACTATTTCATGCTGCCCGGGTGGAAGCATCGTACCTGTCCCATATCGGCCATCCCAGACAAAGTTTATCATTTGTTTCGTTGTCCTCGTCCCTGAGGCACCGGCTCCAAACAATAATTGTCCATTACAGGAAAAAGAATATGCCCAAACATCGGCATTATCAGAACCTTCAAAGGATATTGTTACAGATTTTTTGCCTGTATCCGTAGAAAAGCATGAATATGGCGAGACAATAATCCCTCCTGTTGTTTTGGGTGACTCAGCATCAAGCATAACCGTAGCCATACTATTCTCACAAAAATTCCCTGCCTCATCTACTATCTTTATATTCATATTATATTCCCCTGATGGGAATATATCCCCATTCTTATCACGACCATCCCAGATCATATTAATGGATGTCTGTCCGGTACAGGTACCAGTAGAGCTTCCTGAAAGAAGCTGGTTATCAATCATAACAGAATATGTCCATGTACCGTTTTGAATATCATCTTTGGCTGTAAAACAGATAGCAGTCGTACCATCTAAAGGAATGGATGTTTTTGTCACATATGGTAAAATCACAAATCCGGGAGCAATGTATTCAGCCATCAAATTTGCTACACCCGGACCATCAACACCATCAATGTCTACTGATACACTAAAGGATTGTCCATTACCTACAGCAAGATCAGCTCCCCCTTTTCTGGATATAGTAAATTGTGGGGCAGTATATATTCCATCGTTTGCCCTGATATCAGGATAGATACCATCATCACGGAGGTTAATTATTTTTGTTGCACCACCAGCCACACTTGCTGTACCAGTACATGTACCTCCAGTCATTCCAGTACAAGTAGCAACCACATACACAGCATTATAATTCGTCCCAAATATTGTTGCCTCATCCACAGGACCTAAATTATCATCATATGCCCTGTATGCACACACTGTTTCTACGGCTGCCTCAACCAAGGCACACCCCCAAAACATACCCATCACTGCTATTAATCCTAAGATTCCAATTCGTTTCATATTCATCAAACAACCTCCTGAAATATTAAAAAATTCGTAATTGCTCAATATCCTGTGGCACATAACTGTCATTCCTGCGAATGCAGGAATCTCATCTTTGTTGCCAACACAAAAAACACAAAACACTCCTGCTGAAGCTTACCTCTTATTACCATTTATTAATCACACATCATAACATTCAATCAGAAGACTCCTGCATTCGCAGGAGTGACAGTTGTGAGCATGGAATTGCCATAGATTATTAAGCAATTACAAAAATTCAACTATCTAAATGTGTAAGATGGAGAGACAGAGAAAGGGGAGAATTAAGAATATTCTGACTCCTGTTAATCTTCTCCACTTTCCTTTTCTTCCTCTTTTGTAACTACTCAGCTATCTTATTTTCACACATGACATGAAATCAGTCAATACGCTTTTACAGGGAAAGAACCACAAAGGGTGTAAACTTAGGGAAAATAATTGCAGCAAAACAGGAGTAATTGCAAACAAGAAGAGCCGTT
>JAHIZN010000401.1 GCA_018814245.1 bacterium | reverse complement strand
TATTGCCTAATGTTTTTTGCATGCTGACGGTCGATTGCCTTGTCAATTGGAATATCTTTAAGGCAATACAGGCAATCATTGTATACAATATTAGATTGTTGCACGGTCAATTGTTCACTGAGAATTGCTGCAACAGATTGTAGAGACAGAGGGCAGGCACTGGGGGACTTGCCCCTACGGGCAATTATCGTAAACTTGAGTTTTCACACAGTCTGTCTACTGGCAGATAGGCAAACGAATCAACGAAGAGGTGCTGAAAGATAAGCGGGCAGAATACGGCAAACAGATTGTCGCTACACTGTGGCGACAATTGGTGAAGGAGTATGGAAGCTCTTTTTCTGAAAAGAATCTGCGGAGGATGATGCAGTTTGCAAGCGTATTCCCGGATCATGAAATTGTCGTATCACTGATACGACAATTGAGTTGGACACATATTCTGGCAATAATTCCAATCGAAGACCCGCTCAAACGAGCATTCTACATCGACAGGCTGTTACGGAACTGATAATCATCGCCAACACCATACCATATATGGTATCTGCTGATAAGCTTAGCACAATATGCCGCATGCTTCTCGTGCCGAATTTCCATTCCGTAACAGCCTGTCGAGATGTGTAAAATCGAAAAATGGAGTGTACGCACATTCAGGGAACGCATCAACTCGATGCTTTACGAGCGTACAGTCATCCGCAAAAAGCCGGAAGAGACGATTAAAAACGAACTCCAACAGCTCGGTGAAAGCGGTCAAATTACCCCGGACATGGTGTTCTGAGACCCTTATTTTCTTGATTTCCTCAACTTGAAAGACACCTATTCCGAAAAAGACTTGGAATCGGCGATTGTGGCGGAATTGCAGCGATTTATTATCGAACTGGGCACAGACTTCGCCTTTCTTGCTCGCCAAAAGCGTATTACCATCGACAACAGGGATTATTACATTGACTTGCTGTTTTATCACCGCAGGTTGAAATCACTTGTCGCCATTGACCTGAAGATCGGGGAGTTTGATGCTGCATTCAAAGGGGAAATGGAGCTTTACCTTGCCTATCTTGATAAATACGAATCAGTGGAGGGTGAAAATCCGCCTATCGGCTTGATTTTATGTGTTGGGAAAAATCCCGAACATGTAGAACTGCTGCAATTACATAAAAGTAATATCAAAGTAGCTGATTATTTTACCATATTGCCGCCAAGAGAAGTGCTGCTTGACAAACTGCATAAAGCAATAGCCATTGCCCGTAACAGCTTAACCTGCAGGGAAGGGGGACATTCAGATGAGTACTGATAATTTTTTCCCGCCACGACCTAAAATCACTCCCTCCATTTACGCCTATGAAGACACCAATCCCCAATATAAAGGTCTTCTCAAGGTTGGCCATACCATCGCGGGAATGTGTTGTTTCTTCTTCAGAAGAAGAACCCACCCCTAACCCCTCCCAAGAGGAAAATCAGGAATTCATACATCCTTTGTAACTACTCAGGTATACAGGAGTCAGAATACAGAATTCAGAATACAGAATTAAATCAGGCAACGCAACTGTTTGTAATCAGTGAATCCAAACAAAAATAATCGCATAAATCGCACAGGTTCTTTCATTCTGACTCCTGAATTCTGAATTCTGTATTCTGTATTCTTTCTACCTGAATAGTTACCATCCTTTTTGGTTTCGGCTTGTCCAAGTTAGGATAGACACAGTGAGTTGTTTTATATAGAGGGCAACCACAGTAGACTGCCCCTACAACGAAGAGAATTTGGAGGTGAAAAAGCTATTGACATTTTTCAATATATGTGTTAAGGTGTATTGAGGTCGGACATTATAAATCAGGATATTGTGAATTTTGCAATCAAGGGCTGACCCCAATCTTTCCATGAGTTTTCAAAAAGGAGATAAAAGATGACTACTCAGACTGTGGATGTTCATGATGCCCAGACAAAATTACACAAATTATTATCATTGGCGTTAGAAGGCAATGAGGTGATTATTGCTGAAGACAACAGGCTGATGGCAAAGTTAGTTCCCTTCTTCCCATTTTCTGTGCCTCCTAAATCACGCATTGCCGGATTAAACAAGGATAAAATTTGGGTAAGCAAAGATTTTAATGAGCCTTTATCCGATGAATTTTGGATAGGTGCAAAATGAAATTACTGTTAGATACCCATGTCTTTATCTGGTGGACCAGTGAACCGGAAAAGCTTTCCTCGAAGGTAATTGATCTTTGTGAGGACAGCACAAATAGTTTAATATTGAGTGTTGCAAGTATCTGGGAGATACAAATAAAACTACAACTGGGCGAAATAAAACTCTATACGCCACTACGAGATTTGATAGAAAGTCAACAACGAATAAATAATGTGAAAATTCTCCCGATTGAATTAGAACATGTTCTGGCATTAGAAAATTTACCTGACTATCACAATGACCCTTTTGACCGATTATTGATTGCACAAGCTAATGCAGAAAATACATTCCTTGTAACTAAGGATTCAGTATTCGCAGAATATCCGGTAAAATTAATTTGGTGATAGAGGAGTAGATGTGGACGATTTATGAGTAAAGAATTAAGCCAAAATCAAGGGTAACTACTCAGCTACTGTGATTTTTTAGTGGATTATTAGCCAGCAGCTATTGCAACGAGAAGAGAAAGATCCACAAAGGGTGTAAATCTTAAGAGATGAACCCTTGTCAACGGCTCTTCTTGTTTGCAATTACTCCTGT
>JAHIZN010000400.1 GCA_018814245.1 bacterium | reverse complement strand
ATCTTTACCTTATTATCGTTGTAATTATTCTCCCTAATGTCGTGTCAACTTTCAAGTGTCGGATATTCAGGATGCAGGGACAAACCTGCCACCTATCTTGCGTGCTTGTAGGGGCAATTCATGAATTGCCCCTACGGTCGTGTCAACCTTAATTTGACGCATAACAATTTGCAGGGACATCCCTGCCAGAGGGACTCCATCTGTGGGTATCTGTTAAGCAGGGACAAGGGAGGCAGAACTTCTGTCACCCACTGCATTCGCAGGGGCAAGCTCTGTCCATACATAATTAACTATGCGACAATTAACAGTTGACACGACACTAAGATATTACACACTTTGTGGCTCTTTCCCTGTATTTGCTGCTATTGTTATATTTCTGTGATTTAATGCAACAACCGCACAAGTTGAAATAAATGCAAGTTCTTTTATCCTGACTTCTGAATTCTGACTCCTGTATTCTAAACAAATGCCTATTCTTTCCAATAAAGCATTCTGGCACAAGAATTACAGCGGATTATACTATTACTCATCTTTATTTCATTTATCTGTTGAGGAGGAAGAGCAATAAAGCACCCACTACACATTCCCCCTTCAACCTGAACTACAGCAAGGTTGTTTCTACCTTCTCGTAATCTTTCATAGTTAGCCAGAAGTGACGGCTCAATGGTAGTGATAATTTCTTGTTTTTTTGCATTAGTCTCAGACAATTTTTGGATATTTATATTAATATTTGATTCTATTTTCTGACTTCGGCAATTAAAATCTTCTGTTTCTTTCTTAAGCTCTTTTTCCTGTTCAAATGAAGTCTTTGATATTTCTTCTATCTCAAGTATAAGGGTAAGCAGAATATCTTCCATGGATGATTTTTCTTTTCTTGCTTTTGCTATCTCGTGATCTACTGCCTCTAATTCCTTTTGTGATTTAACCTGATATATCTTTTTTTCAAAGCCTTCCATGTTTTGCTCTATCTGTTGCAACATTCGTTCATTATGCCTCAAATCCTTTTGCAGAACATCTTTTCTTTCGACTATTTTCTGCAAAGCAATCTTTTTTTTGGCAATCTCTTCTTTTTCCCTTTCTAATTGTTTATTCAGGATAAGATTAGCAGTTTCAATCTCTCTAATAACTACATCTATCTGTTGAATTTCAATCAATGCCCTTAATTCAGGTACCACAGTATCTCTCCTTAACTAACTGGCAAGAATGGTGGGCGAAATAGGATTCGAACCTACGACCCCCTGCATGTGACGCAGGTGCTCTAACCAACTGAGCTATTCGCCCAAATACAATCAAATACAATTAAAAATTATGAATTAAAAATTAAAAATGAAGGATGATGAAAGAAGTTAGTGCAACATGTTAAATTGCCAATCTCTCCATAATTTTTAATTCATAATTCATAATTTTTAATTATCTGCCATGGTGGGCCCAGTAGGACTCGAACCTACGACACGCGGATTATGAGTCCGCTGCTCTAACCAACTGAGCTATGGGCCCGGAATGCAATTAAAAATTATGAATTAAAAATTAAAAATGAAGAATATTGCATTGCAACATGTTAGATTGCCAATCTTTCCCTAATTTTTAATTCATAATTCATAATTTTTAATTATCTGCCCCCTACTCCAAATAATCCTTCAACTTCCTGCTTCTGGTAGGGTGTCTCAATTTTTTTAATGCCTTGGCTTCTATTTGCCTGATTCTTTCCCTGGTAACATGAAACTTTGCCCCTACCTCTTCCAAGGTATGAGGATAACCATCCTCCAGACCAAACCTGAGCCTTAATACATTTTCTTCCTGAGCTGAAAGGGTTTTTAGCACCCTTCTCAACTGTTCCTGTAATAAAGCAAATGTAGTAACATTTACAGGTGACTCAGCAGATTTATCTTCAATAAAATCACCAAGATGACTTTCAGATTCTTCCCCAATCGGGGTTTCAAGAGAAATAGGATCCTGAGCAATTCGCAGAATTCCCCTTACTTTATTTGAACTCCAACTCAACTGTACAGCAATTTCTTCAGGAGAGGGTTCTCTTCCCAATCGCTGAACCAATCTTCGGGATTCTTTTATAACCTTATTAATTTGTTCAACCATATGAACAGGGATACGAATAGTTCTTGACTGATCTGCTATTGCCCGTGTAATTGCCTGCCTGATCCACCATGTAGCATAGGTACTAAATCGGTACCCTTTTTTATATTCAAACTTTTCCACAGCCCTGATCAATCCCATATTCCCTTCTTGTATAAGGTCCAGAAAGGAAAGCCCCCAATTGATGTATCTTTTAGCAATACTTACTACCAATCTCAGGTTAGCACTAATCATATCCTCTTTAGCTTTATTAATAATAGTTTCACCTGAAGATATATCCTTAGCCAATTTTTTTATAGATTCAATAGATTCACCACCCAAATCTATTTCTATCCGCTTTAGCTTGCGTTTGAAATTTTTTATATTACGGGCTATTTCTTCAGCATCCTCTTTTGGTTTAGGGATTTGCTGTCTCAATCTTTTTAATTCAGACTCTAAATTGCTAATATCTGCTTCAATCTCATCAATACTCTGAACCGTCTTTTTTATCTTATTGGCTACATTCATAATCAGATGTCTATGAAGCCCGGCAGATTTTAATAAGGTAAGTATTCTTTCCTTATCTCGATTTTTTCTTTCCATCTCAATTCTGGCAAGTAACTCTCTTAATATTCTAAGGAGACGACTTTTCCTTGCCGGTGAAAGGAACTCTTCCTCCTCCTCACTATACTCATCCTGAATAATTTCGCCAATCTTTGTTCTTCCTTTTTGAAGTTTATCGTAAAATTTTTGCAATTCCTTAATAATAATGGTACTATTCAAGACTGTAAACCGTATCTTTTCCCAACCGCTTTCCATCTTTATAGCCATATCAATCTCTTCGTCTGATGAAAGCAGGCTTACCTTGCCAATATCACGCAAATATGCCTTAACAGGATCCTCTACCAGGATTTCACTTACTATCTCTGGTGGAAGCTCAAATTTTTCTTCCTTACTTTCTTTAGTAAACTCATCAACGATCTCAATCCCCTGTTCATTAATTTGTATGAACAGATTTTCTATTTGTTCAGGGGTAAGCGTATCAGGAAGAACCTCATTAATCTCATCATAGGTTAACTCTCTCTTTGCCCTTCCAATCTCAAAAAGTTGTTCGAGCTCTTCTGGCATAGTAGGTTTTTTCATTCCTTGATTTTCACCTCTTCCCTGTCAACTCTTTATATTGTTGAATAAGATCAATTGCCATCTCTCCATTTTTCTCTTTCTCTGCAATTAATTGTTGGATCACTTTTAACTTAACAGACATGGCATATCCTTTTAATTTCTTCAAACATACTTCGATATCTTCACCCTTATATTTTTCCTGAAAAATCAGACTCGAGACAAAATCCCTTGCCTTTTGTTCCAGGTATTCTATTATCATTGATGGAGACAATCCCTTGCTAAGGGTGCTGCCTCCGCCAGAGGGGCTCACTCTTTGTTGGCTGAATAATTTTACAAATATACAAAAAACCTCTCGACACACAGGGTCACTAAACTCATCAGGAAACAATTGACAAGATACCCTTTCTTTTTCTTCAAGGTCATCATTGGTTAAAAGAAAATAAATAATACTCTTTTCAACCTCTCTGTGTCCCTTGTCTTCACGCCTTAAATATTCACCTGCCAATGCAGGGTTTTTAATTTGGTTATGTCCCTGAACCAAATTACCGGAAGTATTACCCCTTCCTACCCATTGCTGTGTCTGCAAGGTAGCAGATGTTCTCCCTGTTGACGCCTTTAACTCATTAATAATAATAGTCTCATTTAACCCCAACACCTCTGCAGTCCGTCTAATCAGATCCTGCCTTTCAATCGGGTCATTCACCCTGACGATAAAAGCCAAAAGATGTTCCAATGCCTTCTTTTTCCCGGGAGTAGTTTTCATATCGTCGTTTTTTATTGCAAACTTAAATCTCCAATCAGAAAAACCTTGTGCCTGATCAAGAAGACTTGTGAATTCAGAACCATTTCCCTTAAGCAAATAATCAGCAGGGTCCAATCCATCAGGAAGGGAAACTACCCTCATATCCATATTATGTTCCATTAATAAATCCATACTTCTGAGTGTAGCCTGAATACCTGCTGTGTCTGGGTCAAAAATAAGCCATATTTTCGAGGTATATCTTTTTATTAATCTTATCTGGTCATGAGTAAAGGCTGTACCTGATGCTGCAACAACATTAGGAAAACCACTTTGAGACAGCATAGCCACATCCATATACCCTTCAACAACGATAACTCCTCCTGTTCGCATACTCTCTTTAGCCAGATGCAAACCGTATAAAACCTTTGATTTATTATAAAGGGGTGTTTCCGGAGAATTTATATACTTGGCTCTTCCCTCAATTTTATTTAATGCCCTGCCACCAAATCCTATTGGTTTGCCTACCTCATCAAAAATAGGGAAGATAACCCGTTCTCTGAATCGATCATATACTCGCGAATCTCTATCCTTTTGAACAACCAACCCTGACTGAAGCATCCTTCCTATGGAATATGTTTTTGCCAATAAAAAATCTGACAACCTCCTCCATTCTGGAGGAGCATATCCAATCCTGAATCTCTTTAATGTCTCATCTGTTAGTCCTCTTCTTCGCAAATATTCAAGGGCAGATGCACCCTCCCTTGACCAGAGCAAATTTTGATAAAAAGAGACTGCTGCCTCATGAATCTCATAAAGGTTTTCTTTTTCAAAAGATTTTTGGAAGGCAACAACATTTACACTTATACCTGCTCTTTTGGCAAGCAATTTAACTGCATCTACAAACTCTATTCCTTCCTTTTTGACTAAAAACGAAAAAACATTTCCACCAACATGACAACCAAAACAATGGAAAATTCCTTTTTTAGGATTGACAATAAACGATGGGGTTTGTTCTGCATGAAAAGGACATAATCCCTTATAATTTTCCCCTATTTTTTTTAAGGTAACATATTCAGATATTAATTCAACGATATCAACTGATTCCCTGATATGGGTTATTGTTTCTTCAGGAATAAACCCTTGACCACTCAAACCACACCTACACTAATTATTACTAATATTTTCATATTATAACACATTTTCCATGCTGTGTCAAGAAAAAATTCGACCAACTGAAACTCCGACATAAGGACAGCAACCCTCAGTAAGCTGTAACATTTACCCTACCAAAGAGTTAGGAATAATCTCAAAATATCTTCTCAAGGGTTATATGGAGTGCATTTTCTTGGAATACATACAATTATGTTGAGATT
>JAHIZN010000053.1 GCA_018814245.1 bacterium | reverse complement strand
ATCCGGGGCGATCAGGAACTACAATTTTGCGGTTGGAACAAAGTGCTGGGACATGCTAAAGGTTGGCAGTGGGAAGATAATGAATCTGTCAACAATGGATGATTCGGACAAATATCCGCATGTGCTGGATATTAGCAGGCAAGGGTCAGGCAAGAAAAAGGGGCTGCTTGGACTAAGCCAAGACATCAACCTCAATGTTGCCACACACACACTTATCACCCTTTCAGCAGGCGTAAAGGTTCTTTCTGTTACACTTAACAGTGATGGCACAAATGGTGGTGTGTATCCAGTAACACTCGAGATAACCTACAATGACAAAACAGGGAGGCAGCATTCGTGGAGACACGGCTTTCTTTCAGCAGGCAAGAGACTGAACTACCCTGCTATGGGTGAGTCAGTTAACAAGAATACATGGGTTGCATACAAATCAGCCAACCTGGCGAGGCTGTTGCCAAGGCCAACAGTTATCACCTGCGTAAAGGTGTACGGCGAGGGATGGGGCTTCCATAGTCGAGCTGCCAATATTGTACTTGCGTCAGAAAATGCGCCGGATATTGTAATTCCTGAGGAAGTGGTCAGTCAGCAGGTGGCGGAAAAGGCAACGGCTACAACAAAGCCTATACCCGTGGCCGAGGCTAAGGTAGGGGCAATTCATGAATTGCCCCTACAAAAAGCAACGGTTACAACGAAACCTGTGGCAGTCAGTCAGCAGTCGGCTGAAAAGGCAACGATTACGACAAAGCTTGCAGCGGTTACCCCCGAAAAGGCTACAACTACAACAAAGCCTGCGCCTGTTATCCCCGAAAAAACGATTCCAATTGAGAACGAAAAACCCGTTGCCATTGCCCCGGATGAGATGAAAGAAATCCTTAAGCAGATTGCCTTGCCTGAGACAGAAATACCATCAACTGGTACAATTAAAAATAACAATTTCTCAGCAGGATTAAAATACTGGCAACCCATGAAAAGCGGAGAGGGTGAATTAAGCTTGAAGATAGTGAAAGAAGGTTCAGCGTATCCTCATGTTTTGGAATTTAACCGTAAAGATGGAGGAAAAACAAAGGGCAGGATAGGTGTCTCCCAGAATATGAATCTTCCTGTAGTTGATAATAAATTGATTGCACTATCTGCCAATATTAGAGTGCTTTCTGCTACGCTTAATGGTGATGGCACAAGGGGTGGTGTGTATCCAGTAACACTCGAGATAACCTACAACGACAAAACAGGGAAGCAGCATTCGTGGAGACACGGCTTCCTTGCAGGCAAGAGGCTGAACTACCCTAAGATTGGTGAGTTAGTTGCCGGGAATACATGGGTTTCATATAAATCAGCTAACCTTGCAATGCTAAAGCCAATGCCAGCAGTCATCACATGTGTAAAAGTATATGGCGAAGGATGGGGCTTCCATGGTCAAGCTGCCAATATTGTGCTTGCGTCAGAAAATGCACCGGATATTGTAATTCCTGAGGAATTAACGGCTACAACAAAGCCTATACCCGTGGCCGAGGCTAAGATAGGGGCAATTCATGAATTGCCCCTACAAAAAGCAATTCATGAATTGCCCCTACAAAAAGCAACGGTTGCAACGAAACCTGTGGCAGTCAGTCAGCAGGTGGCTGAAAAAGCAACGGTCACGACAAAGCCGGTGGCGGTTGCTTCAGAAAAGGCAACGACAACAACAAAGCCTGCAACAGTTGCTCCTGAAAAAGCAACGGCAACAACAGAACCGGCAGCAATTGTTCTCGAAAAGGCAACGATCACGACAAAGCCAGCGGCAGTCAGTCAGCAGTCAGCAGTCAGCAGTCAACAGTTGACTGAGAAGGCAACGGTTGCAGCAAAGTCTACGGCGGTTATCCCTGAAAAGGCAACGGTTACAACAAAACCTGCACCTGTAGTTGAAGCTGCAAAAACGCCTGTTGCAGAAACACCACAACCATCTTCACAGGATACAACCCCAGAAGAAAAAACACCAGAGACATTAATTGAAAATGGTGATTTTACTCATGGATTAGATTCATGGGAATGGATAAAAGAAGGTATCTCTGGTAATGATGTGGGGATAGCAAGGATAGAGGTTGTTAATGAAAATTCTGACTACCCTTTTGTACTGGAAATAAATAGAACCGGGTCTGGAGATAGCATCTCTGGCAATGGACAAAAAGGAGTTTTGGGGTTAAAACAAAAGATAGAGGAAAGAATAGATGACTATACATTATTAGCCATAGTAATGGATCTAAAAATTGTCTCCTCATCCCTTGAAGGCGATGGCACAAATAGTGGCGAGTATCCAGCATGTATTGAGATAGTATATGAAGACCAGTCTGGAATGATTAATACATGGAAACAGGGATTTCTTTATGCAGGAAACATCAACTATCCAAAGATTGGGACAAGAGTTCCTATGAATAAATGGTATATCTATCTTTCAACAAATCTGACAAAACTGGAGCCAAAACCAAAGATACTTAAAGAGATAAGGATATATGGACAGGGCAATGATTTTGTTGCAAGAATAGCCAATCTCAATCTTATCGGAGGGAAGATGAAGATACCGAGATAATGGCAATTCTCGGTGAACAAAGACAATTTCATATCAGGAGTCAGAAGTCAGAATAAAAGAATCTGCGTGATTTATACGATTATTTTTGTTTGGATTCATTCGTTATAGTTGCGTCGCCTGATTTAATTCAGAATTCTACTGCCTAAATAGCTACTAATGTCGTGTCAACTGTTAATTGTCGCATAGTTAATTATGTATGGACATGGAGAGACAGAGGTGCTGCCTCCCCTGTCTCTGCCACCAATAAGCGACCACAAGGGTCGCAGCTACAAAGATTCCCACACACAACAATCGATCTCACACCGTAGCTGCAGGGCTTGTCCCTGCTTAACAGACACCCATAAGGAGGGAGCCTCTATGGCAGAGATGTCCCTATAAATTGTTATGCGTCAAATTAAGGTTTACGCAGCACTACTAATAAAAAGGAGAATTCCTATGCGAAAACTTTTTGGTACAGATGGAATAAGGGGTAAGGCAAATATTGAACCCATGACCTCAGAATTAGCACTTCAGCTTGGACGGGCTGCAGCACATATTTTACGCAGAGGAAAAGACCGTCCCAACATACTTCTCGGAAAGGATCCGAGAATATCATCAGATATGTTAGAGGCAGCATTATCCTCCGGAATTATTTCAGCTGGAGCAAATTGCCTCAAGGTAGGCATGCTTCCTACGCCTGGGATTTCATATCTTACTCGTGTTTTAGAGGCTGATGCAGGCGTGGTTATCTCTGCCTCTCACAATCCCTTTGATGATAATGGCATTAAATTTTTTGGTCCGGATGGATTCAAGCTAAGTGATCAAACAGAAGAAGAGATTGAGAGGGCTTTGCAAACAAATGCAGAGAATATCATCCATCCTACCGGAATATATCTTGGCAGAATGATTGATATTACAGATGCTTCATCTCAATATCAAAAATTTCTTAAGGGTAGCGTTGATAATATGGATTTAAGCGGGATGTCCATTGTTATAGACTGTGCCCACGGGGCAACATCTGATATCGCCCCTGCCTTATTCAGCCATTTGGAAGCAAGGGTAATTGCCTTGTATGATAAACCAGATGGAACAAATATCAACCTTAATTGTGGCTCATTATATCCAGAGATGATTGGAGGGGTTATAAGAGAGCAAAAGGCTGATATAGGCTTTTGCTTTGATGGGGATGGAGACAGGGTCATTATTGTGGATGAAAATGGACAAGTAATTGATGGTGATTTTATCATCATGGCTTGCACAAAACACCTGAAAGAGACCAACAGGTTAAAAAATAATACGGTTGTGGTTACTATCATGAGCAATATTGGTTTTCATATTGCCTGCAAAGAAGCCGGCATAACTGTACAGGAAACAGGTGTAGGGGACAGATATGTGTCAGAAGGAATGATTGCCTCTGGAGCAATTCTTGGCGGTGAACAATCAGGGCATATTATCTTCTCTGACTATCATACCTCTGGAGATGGAATGCTGACCGCTCTTCAGGTGCTTAAACTACTGAAAGAAACAAAACAGCCTGCCTCAAGTCTGGGAAAGGTGATGAAAAAATTCCCTCAAGTTTTATTAAATGTACCGGTAAAAGCAAAGCCGCCCCTTGAAAATATGCCGGAAATACAAAAAGCCATACGCGATGCGGCAGATATTTTGAAGGATTCAGGCAGGGTTGTGGTCAGATACTCTGGAACAGAGATGAAGTGTCGGGTTATGATTGAGGGCGAGGATTATAATCAGATAACAGAATTAGCACAAGGGATTGCTCAGAAAATAGTAACTACTTAGCAGTAACAATATCACGCAAAGGTCGCAAAGTAAAGAAAAATCGCAAAGAACACAGAGAATTATGACTGAAAATGAAATATCGTACAAATTGAAAGATGAAATTCTATAGGATTACAAATAATTCATAATCCTTTGCGATTCTTTGCGTGAAATCTTTGCGTTCTTTGCGTGAAAAAAAGAGACGGTGAGTAGTAACCAAAAAATAAAGGAGGAAATATGATACCTGAACACATTATCTGGACAGGAGACTTTTTGCGATTACTTGACCAGACCAGATTGCCGGAGGAAATTGCATATCTTGATTGCAAGACACCCCATGATGTGGCTGCTGCCATTAAAAGGCTGAGTGTACGGGGTGCTCCGGCTATTGGTGTTGCCGCTGCTTATGGGGTAATCCTTGGGATGGACAATCTGAATGAAACCATCAAACTTCTTGCCAGTACCAGACCAACCGCAGTAAACCTGTTCTGGGCATTGGAAAGAATGAAAGAGTGTATCAATCAACATCAGGGAATGAATATTGACCAGCTCAGGCAGATACTCATCAAAGAGGCATGTCTTATTCATGAAGATGATAAGGAAAAATGCAAAAGAATCGGTGCGTTTGGGGCATCCCTTATCAATGATGGGGATGGGATATTAACCCATTGCAATGCTGGTGCACTTGCAACCGGGGGGATAGGAACCGCACTTGGTGTAATATATACTGCAATTGAACAAGGAAAAAAGATACGAGTATATGCTGATGAAACAAGACCACTGCTTCAGGGTTCAAGATTAACAGCATGGGAACTCAAGGCAGCGGGTGTAGATGTTACCCTTATTTGCGACAATATGGCTGGTGTAGTTATGCGAGAGGGACGAATAAATCTGGTAGTAGTTGGTGCAGACCGCATCACAAGCAACGGAGATGTGGCTAATAAGATTGGGACATACAGCGTTGCTGTTCTGGCAGAAAAGCATAATATCCCCTTCTTCGTAGCTGCCCCAACCTCAACCATAGACATGAGCCTTTCTGATGGCTCCATGATCCCTATTGAACAAAGGGCTGAAGAAGAAATAACATGCGGATTTGGCAGACAAACTGCCCCTGACAACATCAAGGTATACAACCCTGCCTTTGATGTTACCCCACATGAGTTGATTAAGGGAATAATTACAGAAACAGGGATTGCTGAGGCACCGTATGAAAAGAGCATAGAAGTGATGATGCATTTGCACAGATCATAATTATTCTTCGTGTCAAAAAATATATGTTAGCCCAAAGTAGAAATGTCCTATTCTACCAAAATGAAAATGTCCTATAAATATGCCATGATGTCTTCTGAAATAAGGACAGAGAAAGAGCCACAAAGGGTGTAAATCCATCGATACAACCATTGTCAGGCTCTTTTCATTGCAATTGCCTTATACCAAAAATGGGTTCTTCATCTAACACAAAACAGGACATTTTTACTTTGGGTTAACATCGTGTCAAAAAAATATATTGACATAATAGCATAATGTATGGTATCCTATTTACAAATCAACAAAAAGGAGACAGGAAAATGACTAAGAAAAATGTTTCGAATGATGAACAAAAGCAGAACAAGATATACCTGCTTGATGTGACCAATCGTGATGGGGTGCAGACATCCAGATTGGGATTGGCAAAACTGCAAAAGACCATGCTGAACCTCTACTTTAATGAGATGGGCATCTATCAGAGCGAGTTTGGATTTCCGATGACTCATCACGAGGAAAATTACTTAAATGCAAATGTTGAGCTGGCAGAGATGGGGGTGATTAGCCCTATGATCCTGAGCGGCTGGTGTCGGGCGGTAAAAGAGGATATTGATTATACCTTGCAGCAGACAAATGTAAGACATCTGAATATTTCCATGTCTACATCTGTTCAGATGACTAAGGGTAAGTTTGGCGATCGCATGGTAAGAAGCCCCAAAGAGGATCCCACCAAACCCAATCTTATTGATAAAATGGTTGGTGCATTAAAAAAAGCAAAGGATAGCGGTATGAAAACTATTGGTGTTAATGCTGAGGATGCATCAAGAACAGATATGGAATTTTTGATAGAGTTTGCTCAGGCTGCCAAGGAGAATGGTGCGGACAGGATACGATATTGTGATACCTTGGGATATGAGGATCCATTTACCTCTTATGAAAGGATATATCAATTGGCCAAAGAGGTACAGATTCCCATAGAGATGCATTTTCATAATGACCTGGGTATGGCAGTGGCATGTTCTGTTGCCGGGGCAAAAGGGGCTATTGATGCCGGGGTTGATGCCTATATCAATGTAACCATAAACGGAATGGGAGAGAGGGCAGGCAATGCAGACATGGCAGGTGTAATCCTTGCCTTAAAGTATTCAAGCGGTTTTGAGAATAGTAAATACATCCTTGATGAGCGGATAAAGTTATCAAGTATATGGAAGGTATCCAAATATGCCGCATACGCCTTTGGGGTACCTATCCCTATCAATCAGGTAGGAGTAGGGGCAAATGCCTTTGCCCATGAGTCCGGTATTCATGCAGATGGGGCACTAAAGGATAGACGAAACTATGAATTATATGATTTTGAAGAGCTTGGGCGAGGAGATCCTGAAACAATTGAAACAGGCAGACAGATTACGGCCGGTGAATACAGCGGGATCAAGGGATTCAGGAATGTATATGAAAAGATGGAGATAGAATTTAAGGATGAAAATGAGGCACACAAGATATTGGAACTTGTCCGATATGCCAATGTTCATACCCAAAAGCCGTTGACCATAGATGAATTAAAGTTTATTGCCCAGCATCCGAATGTAGCCAGAAAGATAATGACCATGTCTCCATTGGTTATTATTACCAGAAAATTTTTGTGATTACGATGCAGTAACAATATCACGCAAAGGTCGCAAAGTAATAAAAATCGCAAAGGTCGCAGAGATTTATGACTGGAAATAACTATTCAGGTTATTCAGGCTAAAGATAGGAAAGCTGAAGGAAGAAAGCAGTAGGCAAAAAGGAGTGGATGTTTTTCCTACCTTTAGTCCAACCACCTTATTGTAAATAATTTGTAACTACTCAGCTATCTCATTTTCACACATGACATGAAATCAGTCAATACGCTTTTACAGAGAAAGAGCCACAAAGGGTGTAAACTTAGGAAAAATAATTGCAGCAAAACAGGAGTAATTGCAAACAAGAAGAGCCGTT
>JAHIZN010000052.1 GCA_018814245.1 bacterium | reverse complement strand
TACACCCTTTGCGGCTCTTTCCCTTCTCGTTAATCTGTCGTAGCATTGATGCCCAAATCATGAGTTTTCACACAGTCTGGGGAGATGAGTCCCGACGATTTTGGCAATTTTTAGCAAATTGGTGGAAATTGCCTCATGCATCATGTCAAGCATGTCAACAACTTACAACATTTGTCAAGTTGGGGCTTTCGTGTGATTTTATGGCTATTTTTGTTGTAACTCCTTGTTTTCATAGGGATATAGCTTATGCAACGCTCTCTACAGTTGCTTTTATTTTCCAGACTTTTTCTTCTTTACAATTTCTGGCTCGGCTGGTTCTGAAGCCACAATCTCTACAACCGGAACAGTTAATGTTACTACCACCTGTTCAGTATCACTCAAAACTTCAATCCCTTCACCTATCTGGATATCTTTTACATGAATAATATCCCCTACCTCAAGGTGTGTAATATTTATCTCAAATTTATCCGGCACTTGCAAGGGTAATGCCCGTATCGTTATCTCCCTGAGCGAAATATCCAATACCCCTCCTGTCTTTTGACCCGAGGCGACACCAACAATCTCAACAGGCACCTTAGCTACAATGCTATCCTCAAGGGATATTCGATAAAAATCAGCATGAAGAATTGTCCCATTATAGGGATGAAGCTGCCAATTCTTCAGAACAACCGTTTCCTGCATATTATCAGTCAGAGTCATACTAATAATCGCGTTTCCTCCGTCAGTTATAACCTTTGCTAATTCCTTGGCATTTATAGTTAAAGAAATATTATCTTTTTCTCCACCATATAAAATTGCAGGAACCGTACCATTTGCCTTTAATTTCTTATTGGCTTCTTTTCCCTTTTTTTCACGAAAGGCTGCGTTTAATTCTACCTGATGCATATCTTTTTCCTCCTCACACAAATTTTTTCTTTCTTACACAAACAAAGAACTTACTGATGATTCTTGATGTATCCTTACAATTGCATTTGCCAAAAATTTTGCTACTGACATAACCACAATTTTATCACTCTTTTTATCCCCAAGAAGAATGGTATTGGTTGTTACCACCTCTTTAAGATCAGAATTATTAATTCGTTCTATAGCATTGCCTGAAAACACACCGTGAGTGCAGCAAGCATAAATATCCTTTGCCCCATATTGTTTTAGCGATCCAACAGATTGGGTAATTGAACCTGCGGTATCGATTATATCATCCAACAAGATAAGGTTTTTGCCATGGACATTGCCAATAACATTCATAGCCTTAGCCACATTCTTCTCTTCTCTGCGTTTATCAATAATAGCAATGGATGTATTTAATCTTTTTGCCACAGCCCGTGCCCGTTCAACCCCACCTGCATCAGGAGAAACAATCACCAAATCATCAATAGCCTTACTCTTAAAATAATCGATAATTACAGGTGCAGCAAAAAGATGATCTACCGGAATATTAAAAAAGCCTTGAATCTGTCCTACATGCAAATCTATAGTCAATATTCGATGTGCCCCGGCTACAGTAAGCAAATCAGCTACCAATTTAGCTGTTATTGGCACTCGCGGCTGAACCTTTCTGTCCTGTCGGGCATAACCATAGTATGGTATAACTGCTGTTATGCGTCGTGCAGATGCTCGCTTGACAGCATCGATCATTATCAGTAATTCCATTAGATTCTGGTTTGTTGGTGGACATGTGGGTTGCATCAAAAAAACATCTGCCCCTCGAACATTGTCATTGATTTGTACACATGTTTCTCCATCACTAAAGCTGTCAACCTCTGCATTGCCCAGCGATATACCAACATGTTCACAAATCTCTTCTGCCAGTTCTCGATTGGCATTTCCTGAAAATATCTTTATCTCATCAATTACACCCACATTCTCCCTCCATTATTTTTGTAAGCATTCAGCTTTTTGAATCGCGAATCTCGAATTGCGAATTGCGAATCTGCAGAAAGGGAACGGATCTGAATCTCGATTCTGCCCTATTTCTTCAGATTCGCAATTCGCAATTCGCAATTCTAGATTCTGCCCTATTTCTTCAAATTCGCGATTCGCGATTCGCAATTCGAGATTCTTCTTTGTCACTTTATGGACGAAAAAACAACAGTTGCCTCATCCTTGATAACAGCATCAATAATACAGGCATGTGGACCAATGACACAATCTTTGCCTATAACACTCTGCCCGAGAATAGCGGTAAATGGATGCACAACTGTATCCTGCCCGATTTTGACACCCCTATCAATAAAAACTGTTTCAGGAGAAGTAATTGTTACCCCATTATCCATCAAGTTATCAAGAATTTGTCGACGAAGATAGGTTTCTGCTACAGCCAATTCTTTACGCGAATTAATCCCCATCACTTCAACTGATGAGTCAGCCGACACAGAAGCTATCTTTCCACCTTGTGAATTCAGGATTTCGAAAACATCTGTCAAATAATATTCGCCTTGTGCATTTGATGGTGAAACCATCTTTAATGCCGAAAATAACGCAGACACCTTAAAGCAATATGTTCCGGTATTGACTGTTTTTATTGCCCTTTCCTCTGGAACGGCATCTGTTTCCTCGACAATCCGTAAAATATACCCCTCATTATCCTTAACTATTCTTCCATAACCAGTTGGATTTTGCATCTCAACCGTCAAAATAGTTGCCTCAGCCCCAGAGACATGATGAGTCTCGATCAATCTTTCCAGAGTATTATCAGAGATCAAGGGAGTATCCCCGGAAAGAACAAGAACATCACCTGTGTCAGAGGTGCTGCCTCTCCATTCATCAAACAACTGCTCCGCAGATTTAACCGCATCCCCGGTACCCAATGGTCGTTCTTGAACAGCTATTTCTACATTCCTGTCATTGAGAAACTCTGCTACCCTTTCCCTTTGATGTCCTAAAACAATTACTCTTTTTTGGATACCAAGTTTATTCAAGGCATCAATCACATAAGCAATCATTGGCTGACCACAAATCGGATGCAATATCTTAATCAGCTTAGATTTCATCCGTTTACCAAGTCCTGCAGCCAAAATTATTGCACCTATATTCTCATGCTTCACCCTTATATTTCTCCCTTATATTCAATTCATTTAATATTATCATATTGCCTGAGTTTTGTCAAGTTTTTTCCTTCCCTCTCTGAAACTCCGACATAAGGACAGCAACCCTCAGTAAGCTGTAACATTTACCCTACCAAAGAGTTAGGAATAATCTCAAAATATCTTCTCAAGGGTTATATGGAGTGCATTTTCTTGGAATACATACAATTATGTTGAGATT
>JAHIZN010000399.1 GCA_018814245.1 bacterium | reverse complement strand
TTTCCTTCTCCATTTTTTGATAATCTGCGTAATCTGCGTAATCTGCGGATAATCTTCCTTGCTTTTTGTATGGACATTTGATATAATGATAAACATGGAACAAAGATTTATGTCGGAGATTTATAAGAAACGCATCCTTATCCTTGGATGCGGCAATATCCTTTTTGGTGATGATGGGTTTGGGCCGGAGGTATGCAGATATTTAACTGAAAACTACCGAATTCCTGAGGATGTTGGTGTGGAGGATTGTGGTACAGGGGTAAGGGAAATACTTTTTGATTTGATGCTTTGCTCACAACAACCTCAACAGATAATGATTGTTGACGCCATAGATGCAGGAAAAGAACCCGGTGAGGTATTTGAGATAGGGATAGAAGGCTTGCCGCAGGCTAAGATTGATGATTTTTCGATGCATTCCCTGCCAACCTCTAACCTGCTTTGCGAATTACAGGATGACTGCGGCATAGGGATTTCAATTCTTGCCTGCCAGACAAAATATATCCCAGCTGAGGTATCCATGGGGCTTTCTCGTGAAGTAACAGAGGCAGTGCCTGTAGCTGCCAGAATACTTGCAGAAAGGTTTTTCGCCAATGCATGAGGTAGCAGTTGCTCAATCCATACTTGATATGGCTGCTGATGTGGCTAAGCAAAACAATGCGGTTAAGATTACACGCATTAACTTAAGGCTTGGCGCACATGCCTGTATCAACCCTGACTCACTTGAGTTTGCCTTCTCATGCCTTTCTCAGGATGGCATAGCTGATGGGGCAAAATTATGGATAACTCAGGTAGATGGAGACCCATTTGGGCTTGAGATTGAATCAATTGAGGTGGATGATTGATGAAGGTAATTAAGGTAGCAGCCTCGGTCATGAGGGGAAATGAGAAGATTGCCCTTGAGAATCAGGCTGTTTTCAGGAATAATAATGTATTTGTGGTCAATATCATGGGCTCACCCGGTGCAGGCAAAACAACACTGCTGCTGAAAACCATTGAGGCATTGAAGGATAATGTCAGGATAGGGGTGATTGAGGGTGATATTGCCACCAGCCATGATGCTGAGTTGATCCATGCAGCAGGTGTGCCCGTGGTACAGATAAATACTGAAGGAGCATGTCATCTTGATGCCCGAATGATCCAGCTGGCTCTTACCCATTTTAACCTTGCTGAGATTGATCTGCTCTTTATCGAGAATGTAGGCAACCTTGTCTGCCCGGCAGGCTTCAATCTGGGTGAATCAGCACGGGTGGTGGTTTCAAGTGTGCCTGAGGGTGATGATAAACCAAAGAAATACCCTGGAATGTTCAGGGTGGTAGATGCTGTCCTGCTTAATAAGATTGACCTGTCAGGGGTCTTTGGATTTAATATCAATACATTCAGGGAAGATGTAAGGCAGACAAGAGAGCTCGAGATATTTGAGGTTTCATGCAAAACGATGGATGGACTTTCAGGATGGATTGATTGGTTGATGGGTAAGCGTTCAGCCGTCGGCTATTAGCAAAAAATCATCTCGAATCGCGAATTGCGGATTGCGAATCTGCAGAAATGAAACAGATTCGAGATCTCCAATCCACAATTCGAGATTCACGAATCGCGATTCGCGATTATGCACAGGAGGATGGAAAAATGTGTTTAGGTATACCTGTAAAAATAATGAAGATTTCAGACTCTCTGGCTGATGTTGAGATAGGAGGGGTGAGGCGGCAGGCTTCCCTTGCCCTGGTTGATGATGTAGGTGTAGGGGATTTCGTTATCCTGCATGCAGGGTTTGCCATTCAGAGGGTTGATGAGGATGATGCCAAAGAGACGCTGAGGCTTTTGAAGGAGATAGGGGTGATAGGAATATAGGGAGATAAGGAGATAGAAAGATAGAAAGATAAGGAGATAGGGATATGCAATTCGTAGATGAATTTTGTGACCCAATGCTGGCAAAAGGGTTGATTGAGAGCATCAATAGACTTGTGGACAGAACGGACAGAAAGATTGTGCTGATGGAGGTCTGCGGCACGCATACAGTGGCTATCTTTAAGCATGGGATACGGAATCTCCTTGACTCATCCATCAGGCTTGTTTCTGGTCCAGGGTGTCCTGTGTGTGTGACAGCTGCTCAGGATATAGACAGGGCTGTATGGCTTTCAAGGCAGAAGGATGTTATCCTTGCTACCTTTGGTGATATGATCAGGGTGCCGGGAAGTACAGTATCCCTTGAAGGATTTTCTGGTTCGTACAAGGATGCAAGGGAAGGTTCACGCGGAGACGCGGAGACGCGGAGAGGAGAGAGGGTAAATTCGCTTGAGAGGCAAAGGGTAGAGGGGGCAGATATTCGAGTAGTGTATTCGGTTCTTGATGCCTTGGAGCTGGCAAAAACCAACCCTGCAAAGAAGGTAATATTTCTGGGTGTCGGGTTTGAAACCACCTCACCGAGTATTGCCTCATGCATATACACGGCAAACAAACAAGGGATCAGTAATTTTTGGGTTTTCGTTTGTCATAAATTGATTCCACCGGCTATGAGGGCATTGCTTGAGGCTGGTGAAGCAACGATTAATGGATTTATCTGCCCGGGGCATGTTAGCACCATCATTGGTTCATTACCCTATGAATTTATTGCTAAGGAGTTTGGTGTGCCCTGCGTTATCGCTGGATTTGAGCCATTGGATATACTCCAGTCTGTTTATATGTTGATAAGTCAGATTAAGGAGACAAAGGCACAGGTGCAAATTCAATACTCTCGCTGTGTTAAACCCGAGGGGAACGAGAAGGCATTATCCAAGCTTTATGAGGTATTCGAGCCTGCGGATTCAAATTGGCGGGGGATTGGTGTTATCCCTGATTCAGGATTGAGGATACGGCAGGAATACAGCAGGTTTGATGCGAATCTGGCCTTTGAGATACCGCATGACATAAATGTAGGGGCGGATTCCAAACCCGCTCTATCCGCCGAATGTATCTGCGGTAAAATACTTCGTGGAATAGCCATACCATCTGATTGTCCACTCTTTGGAAAGGTATGCACCACAGAAAACCCAATTGGGGCATGTATGGTTTCTACAGAGGGGACATGTGCGGCGTATTATAAATATGGGATGAAGTAAGCGTTCAGCCATCAGCATTCAGTAATTCTGCAATTCAGTAATTCAGCAATTCAGCAATTCAGCAATTCTGCAATTCAGTAATTGTCAATTGTTGAATTGCTGAATTGCAGAATTTAGGCAGCACCTCTGATAATGCTTACCAAATGGAGGCTAACTGCTCAATATCCTGTGGCAATTTCAGGAGGTTGAACTACTCAGATAGCAAGAATTATAGATACAGAAAAGAATCAC
>JAHIZN010000398.1 GCA_018814245.1 bacterium | reverse complement strand
TACAACTTATCCCCTTAGGAATGATAACCCTGTAATCTTCCCTTCGATTTTAAGGCATTGATTATATTATTATCCCCATATCTCATGTCATATCTCCATATCCCCCTTCTTACACTTTTAATGTTATAGCCTGAACGATTACGGTCTGCCCCTACTCCACTTTTACTGTCATCATAGAATATATTTGTCCAATCCAGAAGAAAAAGAAGATAAGGATACCTATCCGAAAGAATCTTTTCTTTTTATAAGGGCTGGTTTCAAATGGTTCTGTTCTGATAAGCCTTGAGATATACAGGCTGGTAAAGGCAACAGAGATAGTGGATAGCCATAAACCCACATAAGAGATTTCCCTGGCATTTTCAAAGTTTATGCCATAAAGGGTTCTGAATATCCAGATAACTAATGTACTAAAGATAAGAGAGATAAGCACCCCTTGTTCTACCGGATAGAGGAAAAGTACCCACTTTTGAAGCAAAAACTCCCGTTTGCCCAAAGCACCCCAGAGAAATCCTATGCCAGAGATTAAGATGACAAGAAGGGCATTATCATAATGCTTTATTCCCGCATATTTGAGGATAAATAACAATAAAATCCCACATATTAAACCCCTTAGCCCGCCTGATCCTATGTTGTGTTTTTGTTCTTTATTCCATAACACCATAAGAATATAAACCGCAAACCAAAAAAATCCTGCATAAAGAATAAAGAAAAGATTTTTTAATATCTTATGAGAGTTTTCAGGTGTAATCTTATGCAGATAGACATCCGAGTAAAAGGTTGAGATGACTCCTATGCAAAAGGCACTGAATAATGAGATGATAAGAATAGTTACAAAAAGTCTCATCATGGCTAAACTATCCCTATTACTCATAAAACAAATCAGGGAATGAACAAATTCCTCCAGAGAAATAGCTATACATATTCCCACAACAAAGGGCAGAAGACCAGCCCAAAAGGACGGACCATCATAATGGCTGCTAAAGATATAACTGGCATAATATTCTGTCACAAGGATTCTCCTGTCTGATATTTTTTATAAGAGACATCTGTTATCCGAATCTGTTTTATGCTTGAGTCCACCAAAAGATTATTTAATTTCTGGAGCAGTGTTTTATCACAGAAAGCATTTGTTATTTCTAAGGTTGAGGGCAGTTCTGTTTCTATGGTCTGAGCTTTTGGCACAAAGCATTTGATTTGATTTACCAATTTAGGGGTCATGTTTTTAAGCTCTTCATTACAAGTAGTGTATATTGGCTTAAATATCAACTGAAGGCTTACTATTACACTTCCATTTGCCTCTCTAAGTGGTGTTTCAACGGTCATATTATAATATCTTGGATAAAAGGAAAAATAATTATGTGTCATGCAGAATTTATAGAGTGTAACATTCTTAATTATTTTTATATTCTCATCCTTGTATGAAAACTGATTAAATTGATGCCTTATATCCTCGCGTTCCAACTCTATTTGTGGGATAGAAAGGACTGTCGGAAATTTAGAGATTAAAATCTCTACAGGCAGATACCCTGATTTTGTTATTCTTATCCGCAAATATGGTAATGATCTTTCCTTTTGTTCAAGCCATTGAATAAAGATTTCTCCAATAGTTCCTTTAGAAATGCTTATCTTTTCCAGACAATATTCACCAGAGGTGTCTGTGGTCATTCTTCTTTTGGGTTTAGGATTAAATATCCGCCGTACAGGATTAATAACCTCAACTCGTATCCCTTCAGAATTATTTTCCTTTTCTAAAGACACATACCCCTTAAGTGTTACCTCTGCTGTTTCAAAGTCAGATTGAGCAACAAAAGTAATCCATGCCCCTATCCCTAAAGAAAAAATTGTAAGTAGAAAAAATCTCCCCATTTATCTTCCTTGTATGTAACTATTCAGGCATAGGAATGATTATGGCAGGGACAAGCCCTGCAGCTACAGCTATTCGTGAGAAACTTGTAGCTGCGACCTGCCAGAGGTGCTCTCCTCTTGTGGTCGCCGTCTTCATTCTGTATTCTGACTCCT
>JAHIZN010000397.1 GCA_018814245.1 bacterium | reverse complement strand
TCTGGCAAAGCTACAGTAGGTGTACCGCCCTTGCAGCCAACAATGCACGACCCACAATTTATCTCTCCATGAAGACCTTGCCATCTGTAGCCCTTATCTGCTTCGTGTCTGTATTGATAATATGGACAGGTAAGGCTGCCAATCTGAGGATATCCATTATAATCAAACAAGACAGTATCAGTATGCGTACAGTTGAGCCTGAGATCTCCGCTATTGGGGCTATATATCCAGCCGCCAGCATCCGTGATATTGGTGGACATAATCCACCCATCTTCTTCAGTAGAGACAAGTTGTACATTGTTGGAATTAGTATGAGGATTATCCAATCTCAAGGATGTCAGGGGGATAGCCTGCATATAATTTGGAATAAATGCTGGCAGTTGTCCATGCGGGCTTGTATCAAGGGTAGCTGGCCATTGCTGATTGTCCTGATAATATTTGTCAATCGCTGCTCGCAACATATCCATATTGTATAGCGTCCTGATATCCCTGGTCTGGTTGATATAATTGACAAGCGTTGGTGCAGTCCATTTCAGCAAGGCAGCCGTAGGTGTTACCGTAGATACTGCGAGGTCAGTAATCCTGCTGCCATCTGCTTGAAAGGTTGTTACGCTGGCAATACCAGAGATACCTGACCATTGCCCGGTTTGATCCTGAACCCTGGCGGCAAGGTAATAGGTTGTATTAGATGCCATGTCCCAGGCAAGGAAGCCATCCCAATATTCTTCAGAATATGGGTAAAATGGTTGTTTGTACGGATCTATTCTTACCCCGGGGCATTTTGGCAGCGACTCCCAATTTGATTCAGTAATTGTTGGGGCAGAAGAGTATCGAATATCATAGTATCTGTAGTAATTAAATCCATCATCACCCTCATGCCCATATTCATAGTATGTTCTGCCGGGATGAGGGTATTTATTTGCATTATCGGTATGCCAGATTGCTTCCATATCCTGACATCTGCAATTAATCCTGATGTCACCGCTATCCTTGCTGTAAATCCAGCCGCCGCTATCATCAATACTGCCTGCTGGAATATCTTCATTTGAAGCCGTGGGGACAATCAACACATTCTTATTTCTGGAATGCAAAAGCTGTCGTTTCAGGGTAGCATAGGGTATACTATTAAAATATTTGGGGATAAATGCCGGATATGAACCATGTGCTGTAGAATCCAAAGACTCTGGCCATTTTCCATTTTCTTTATAATAAAGCGTAATAGCTGCCTTCAGCCCATTCAGATTTCGTCTGACATCTATCTCCCGTCTGGTATCTATTTGTTCAAGCCATGGACCCCACCTTAATGATACAGATGAGCCTGTTGGATTAAATGCCTCCATATCATTAATTGCCAAAGGAGAGGCAAACGGCTGCAGGGTAAAGCTGCTTGTAGCAAAACGGCTGGAAGATAATCCATAGGCAGTCACGGTTGTTTCACCGGCAAATTGTACCTGAGCAGCAAAGGATGTGGTAAAACTCCCGGAAGCGTCACTCATCGTCTTCTTCACACAAAGTGCTGTACCAAAGCCAACCCAGATGTATTCATTTGGCCCAAAACCACTGCCAGAAACAGTAACAGGGGTGCCAACCGTGCCTGAAGATGGTGTAACAAAAACATTGCTTGGCAGCATATTCACGAACACTGTCTGAGAACCAGTAATGTTCAAATTATTTACATCTCTCACAAACACCGTCTGAGTCCCTGCGGTTTTTAATACTACTCCATCAACAAATGTATTTACACCATAGTCTGAGGCAGTAAATGTATAAGTTTGCGGCAGCATTGCCCTTGGGTCAGTGGAGGTAAAATACACGCTGCCAATATACCCGATAACCAAATTCTCACCGGCATCATGTACTACCATTGAAACATTTGAAGCCTCACCCTCATTGATTGAGTCAAGGATATCCACCACATGAAAATGATCCGGGATTATCCCTTTTGGTGCTGCCTTAATCCCTGAATGCGAAACAGCAGGTATATTTAGCCCTTCTCCATTCTCTCCGGTCATTGAAATCCTTACTGAATATGTCCCTGGTTCAGTAAAGATTATGGCTTTTTCAAACATATGAACACAACTGCCATTTGTAAACAGATAGTCCGGAGGAACAACAGCATTGCCGCCCTCTGCCTCAAAATGGACGGTAATAGGAGAATATCTTAAATCCAATACCTTTGTTTGATTTGCCTGATCATAATCTACCCAATATCCGCCGGTATAGATACTTCCATCTGTATCATAAATAGCTACAATGACATCTGATGGTATGCCCTGAGTATTTGGGTCACTTATGACGGTTATAGCCGCCTTCTTTGGTAGATGAATCTCAAAACTACCAATGGGTGAATAGAGTTTTGGTAAGGCATTTTGCAAATTACCAGTTAAGTATTCATCCTCGACCCGTACACGCCAATAATAAATCCCATCATCAAGGTTTATATCTGTTAGCCGATAATTTTCAACAGCAATTTGGTTTTTTGTAAATATAGGGTTTGTGAAGGTGGTGTTTGTAGCTATTTCTAATGTATAAGTTAGAGAAATACTATTATCCAAAATACTATTTCTATCCCAGAATAGATGAGGCTTAGGGGTATCGGTATAGATAGCGGATTTAATCTTTGGCATTAACCCATGCTCTAACCAGATTTGTTCAGGCATGGAAATATAGCTTTGCGTACCAATTTCCTGCCAGAAATCCTGGGTATTATACCCTGTATGCGCGGGAGTGATAACCGCTGAAGCCTTATTAACTGCCTTCCAAACCCCATAACTATCCTTCATCTTCCATAATCCTGCGGCAATTGCTGCCTCATTATCCAAACCCCGTGTTTCACTGCCCAGCAACTCTAAATTATATGTTTGTGCCACACCTGTATCAATATCCCTGACCTCAATGGTTGCTGTTCCACGAGCCAAGCAGGAATAATAATGTGAGAAGCCGTTTAACCACGATTGAAAGACATCCGCTCTTCTACCAAATTTAGGCTTTAATGTAAGTTGAAAATCATTGTAATTCTTGCCATAGCGGTTTACAAGTAAATTACCAAATGCAGATAATAATTTATCCTCACTCCACTCATCCCTCTCAATACCATTAACCAATATCCTCCATTTACCCGCTGTATTAGTTCCATAGCAGGTAATACCCTCTGGGGTATAATCTCTATCCTCCATCCATGAGGCATAATCTACCGGGTTTATCCCCTGATTATGAGTAGTTATATACTCAAAACCATGATTAAAAGCACCTAATGAATGTAATGCACCTGTTCGATTAAAATATACCTTATTCCACCATGGGATACTAACTGGCTGGTTATAATGAATAGTAATAGTTCCTCCAAGCGGGACATAAACATCAGAGCCTACCGGTTTGTGAATATCAAACAATTCTGAGGCAAAGGTATGCGATATGCTATTTGTTATCGGGTCTGTCAATACCCAGAAATCAGGAGTCATCCTGTCTGTCCTAAAGCCCCAGGATTCAAAAAATACCCTGAACCTTTGCTCATCAAGATTGCCGCCAGGCCAATTAAACCGTACTTTGCCATCCTGTTCCACCCAATACCATTTTGCCGTACCTATAATATATGTCTCTACACCAGAATCTCTTAACCAAAAGGAGGTCATCACCCGTGTCCCTGCCGGCACTGGATGCTCTTTACCCTCCGCATTCGTATAGGTTACTGCTAACTCAATTACCCTGTCCGGAACCAACTCATTGGTAGTGGTAAACGAGAATGTATCGTCTGAAGCTATAG
>JAHIZN010000396.1 GCA_018814245.1 bacterium | reverse complement strand
GGGATACGGAGATATGACAGGAGATATGGGGATGAAAAAAATAGACTTCAGGAGGGTTAATTAGAATAAATATCTCCTCATCTCCTTATCTCTCTATAATAATCCCCTTATCCCCTCACATATCCCCTTTTCTTACACTACCTGAACGCTTACGAGAATTGCTGGTGCAAACTATATCTTATTACAAGTCGGAAATAGATTGTTTACTATCTTGAGTGCACAATACTCGCCACACATGGTACAGGTACCAGGGTCTGTTGGTTTCCTCTTATTGTAGATTTCTTGTGCCTTTTCTGAGGTAATTGCCAGTTCAAACTGTTTTTCCCAATTCACCTCTCGTCTGGCATGAGCCATAGCAAGATCCCTGTCTTTATGCTTATACTTAACCATATCGCCAATATGAGCAGCAATTCTTGCTGTGGTTACGCCCTCCCTTACATCCTCTGGGTACGGAAGTGCTAAGTGTTCAGGGGGTGTCACATAACAAATAAAATCAGCTCCATAGGCTGAGGAAAGAGCTGCACCTATAGCTGCAGTAACATGATCATATCCCGGTGCAACATCTGTAGTAATTGGACCCAGCATGTAAAATGGAGCTTCATTTGAAAGCCGTTTTTGCAGGATAACATTTGCCTCTATCTCATCTATTGGGATATGACCAGGACCCTCTACAATCACCTGAACGCCCTCATCCTGTGCTTGTTTTGCCAATTCTGAGTTAATGATCAGCTCCTGAATCTGTGCACGGTCTGTGGAGTCATGGATTGCACCGGCTCTCATGCCATTGCCAAGGCTTAAAACAGCATCGTATTTTTTGAATAGCCCTACTACCCGGTCAAACTGACTATAAAGGGGATTTTCTTTTTCATTATGGGTCATCCATGCAGTCATAAATGCGCCGCCACGGCTAACCATTCCACCATGCCGATACCCTTGTTTTCTTAATCTTTCTAAGGTAATGGTATTAATCCCGCAATGAACAGCCATAAAACTCAAGCCATCCTGTAGTTGTTTTTCCATAACCTCAAAGATAAAATCTTCCTTCATCTTCACCACTGTCCCATATTCACGGATAGAATAAATGGCTGCCTGATATAATGGAACATTACCAACAGGCAGGTCTATCTCCTTCAAAACCCGCTGCCTAATCATATCAAGGTCTCCGCCAGTGGATAACTCCATCAATGTATCTGCACCATATTGCTGAGCAACCCGTGCCTTTTCCAACTCCATCTCTAAATCAATAATATCTGATGATGTACCAATGGAGGCATTAACCTTGGTTCTAAGCCCCTTGCCAATGCCTACTGCCTTTGCCTTTCGATTGATATTGTTTGGGATAACTATTCTCCCGGCAGCAATGCCATCCATAACAAACTCAGGGGAAACCCCTTCATTCTGTGCAACCTCTTGCATAAGTGCTGTTATCTCACCCTTGCGGGCTAATTCTAATTGTGTTGACAATGTATTTCTCCTTTCTAATCTCGAATTGCGAATCTCGAATTGCGAATTGCGAATCTACAGAAATGGAACAGATTCGCGATTCACAATTTTTGACAAGGGTGCTATTCCCTGCCTCCTATAGTGAGGGATGTAAGGCATTATTAATTGCAAATTTCGACAGGCTGTTACGGAATAAGAATTCGGCACGAGAATCATGCAACATGTTGTGCTAATCCCATCAGCAGGCACTATACATGATATGGCGTTGACGATGATTATCCGTTCCGTAACAGCCTGTCGAATCATGAATCTGTTTTATTTTCACAGATTCGCAATCCGCGATTCGCGATTCGCAATTTCTTCTCACCATCTCTGCTTTCTTCTTTCCATCCGTATCTCTTTATATCGACGGCAGTTATTGACAAAATTCTGTGCCAGTGATGGTTGTGTGCCAAAATGCAGGTGGATATATGAGGCTAACATATTTGGCTGAATAAATCCAGTATTTTCACTGCCATCTATCTGATAGGCGTTTGGAACATGTGTATTCTCAAGGCGTGACCAATGAAATCGATGCCCACGGATACTTGTTCCTTTTTGTCCCAAAATATTATCCTCAAGCATAGTAGCCGTACAATATCCCACTTTGCTTAACCTTTGCTGCATCCTTGCCTCTCCAGGGATGAGTCCAACCATATGACAGGTTTTATTTCCAAGGGTAATCATCTTATCCATAAGATAGAGCATTCCTCCACACTCGGCATAGATAGGCATACCAAGGTTTGAGGCATGTGTTACCCATGTTCGCATACTGATGTTTGACTCAATGCTGTCACAAAACAACTCTGGAAAACCGCCGCCAAAATAAAGCCCATCAACCACAGGAAGCTGAATATCGTTTAACGGACTAAAGAACACCAGCTCTGCTCCCATTGACCTGAGAATGTTAAGATTATCCTCATAATAAAAGCAAAAGGCATCATCCATAGCCACACCAATGCTTACTGTCTTTGCCGGAATGATCGCTTGGAATATGGCCTGAGTATAAGATGAAACAGGGTCTACATCCTGAGCCATTTTTACCAATAACTCAAGATCAATATGTTGAATTATCTCTTCAGTGAGTAATGGAATAATGGTTGATAGTGGCTCTTGTTTATTTAGCATTGTAAGCCCAAGATGTCTTTCAGGGATAGTTAATCCATCATTTTTTGGCAGATAGCCCAACACCTTGATATCAGGACACTTGTCTTCGACTGCCTTGCTAAGGATTTCAAAGTGCCGTTGGCTGCTGACCCTGTTAAAGATAACACCTGCAATGTTTAGTGTTGGATCGAATTCATTAAAGCCCATAACTACAGCCGCAGCACTTGTTGCCATACCCTTAGCATCAACAATCAGGATAATCGGGGATTTAAGGAGTTTAGCCAGATGGGCTGTACTTCCCTCTCCTGACTCACCGATGAAACCATCGTATAACCCCATTACACCTTCAATAATAGAGATATTAGCCTTTTCCTTTTGAGTTGCATTAACAAACAATTCAAGGATAACATCTGTATCCAGTAACCATGTATCTAAGTTACGAGATTTTAAGCCGGTTACCTCAGAGTGATAACTGGTATCAATATAATCCGGACCTGTCTTAAATGGCTGAACACGATAACCTTTTTTTGTTAATGCTGCCATTATTCCCAAAACAATGGTCGTTTTCCCACATCCGCTATTGGTTCCAGCAATGATTAATCTTGGGTAATTATTCATGTATATTCCTCCCATTTAGTCATTGTGACAAAATAATTTGTAATCGTTCAGGCTATAACATTAAAAGTGTAAGAAGGGGGATATGGAGATATGACATGAGATATGGGGATAATAATATAATCAATGCCTTAAAATCGAAGGGAAGATTACAGGGTTATCATTCCTAAGGGGATAAG
>JAHIZN010000395.1 GCA_018814245.1 bacterium | reverse complement strand
GGCGGTGGCTCCTTCCTCTACTGCGAACTAAAAATCCACAACCAATCCTTTATTGACCAAATTCAATCAGCAGAAACCACCGAAGAACTTAAACAAATCTGGAACCTTATGCAGGAAAAGGCATTTTTAAGTTACAAGGTTGATGTAAAGGATATTAATGATAGCATTAGCGAATTTGAGGCATTACCGCTGAACAGCCAAAAGAAATTCCTTGTAGAAGTTTTGGATAAGAATATGCTTTATGTTAATTATTGCGATATTGATGATATGGATTACAATATCAGCGAAAATGACAAGAAATTGAACAGGCTTTTTTATGAAAAGAAAGGGGTATAGGTATGGTAACAATAAGAGAAATAGAAGAAAAAATTAAAAAAAATCTACCGGCTATAAAAAATCAATTCAAGGTTATAGAAATGGGAATCTTCGGCTCTGTTGTTAGAAATGAACAGACAAGAAAAAGTGATATTGATATACTTGTTGTATTGGAAGATGAACATAATGACCTTTTTAATTTTATTCGTCTAAAAAATTATCTTGAGGATCTGTTTCATAAAAAGGTTGATCTTGTTATGAAAGAAGGGATTAAACCAAGAATCAAGGACAAAATATTAAAGGAAGTGCAATATGTCTAAGAAAAAAAGAGATTATATCTTGTTTGTAGAAGATATTATTGAGATGATTAAAAAGATTGAAAGATACACTCATGGGAAATCTTTTGAAGATTTTTCTATAGATGAAATGGCTATTGATGCAGTAATTAGGAATTTTGAAATTATTGGAGAAGCGGCAAATAATATTCCAAAGGGAATTCAGCAAAAATATCCTTATGTAGAATGGAAGGAAATGGTCGGATTCAGGAATGTAATTATTCACGATTATTTTGGAATAAATCTTAAAACTGTCTGGAATACAGTAAAAAATAACATTCCCTTACTCAAAGAACATATTATAAAAATGAAGGATGAATATGAACAAGCAAACCCTTGAACAAAAGTTATCAGCAGTAAAAGAAATTGGATCGCCTTTCCCTGAAGTCCCAAATACTATAAAAAACAATCTCAATCCTTTATTCCAGTTAAGACCATATCAAATTGAGGCATTTTCCCGTTTTATTTTTTATAGGAACAACCCAAATATTTGTCAGAAACCGACGCAACTTCTTTTTCACATGGCAACAGGTAGCGGTAAAACGCTTATTATGGCAGGAGCAATCCTTTATCTTTATGAACAAGGCTACCGCAATTTTATCTTTTTTGTAAATAGCACTAACATCATTAACAAAACAAGGGATAATTTTCTCAACTTCCTTTCTTCAAAATATCTCTTTTCTGAAAATATTACCTTTGGAGAAAAACAGGTTAAAATTAAAGAGGTTGAAAGCTTTCAGGCAGTCAATCAGGAGGATATAAATATTGTCTTTTCTACCATTCAGGCACTACATACAAGATTAAACACACCCCGTGAAAATTCAATTACTTATGATGATTTTGCAGATAAAAAGATTGTTCTTCTTTCAGATGAGGCACACCATATAAATGCAGAAACCAAAAAGGGAAAGGAATTAACAAAAGAAGAGAAAGAAGAAATTATAAGCTGGGAAGGGACAGTAAGTCGTATCTTCAGAGCAAATTCGGATAATATTTTATTGGAATTTACTGCAACGATAGATTTTTCTAATACAGATATAGTTAAAAAATATTCTGATAAATTGCTTTTTGATTATCCGTTAAAACAATTTAGAATAGACGGTTATTCTAAAGAGGTTAAAGTTTTACAAGCAGATATTCCTCAAATTGAAAGAGGTTTACAGGCACTTATACTTTCACAGTATCGGAGAAAGATATTTGAGCAATACAAAAAAATTATAAAACCTGTTATTCTTTTTAAGTCAAAAACAATAAATGAAAGCAAGATATTCTTTGAAGATTTTGTCAATACAATAAAAAATCTTAAAACTGAAGACTTGCAAAAAATTAATGAGCGAGATAATGACCGTGCCATTAAAAAGGCTTTTAAGTATTTTGAAGATAACAATATTGCCCTTGAAAATCTTATTTCAGAAATAAAAGAAGATTTTTCATTAGAAAAATGTATAGAGATAAACAGCAAAGAAGAAAGTGAAGAAAAACAGATTGCAGTAAATACCCTTGAAGATGAAACCAACGAATATCGGGCTATTTTTGCTGTGGATAAACTTAATGAGGGATGGGATGTTTTAAATCTTTTTGATATTGTTCGGTTACATGATACAAGAGATGCCAAAGATGGTAAACCCGGCAAAACAACAATGTCAGAGGCACAACTTATTGGTAGGGGTGCAAGATATTGCCCTTTTCAGATAGTAGAAACGCAACCTAAATATCAGCGGAAATATGACGAGGATATTGAACGCGAATTACGCATTTGTGAAGAGTTATATTATCATAGTGCCTATAATCCGAGATACATTCAGGAATTGAACACTGCTTTACAAGAAATTGGCATTAAAGCAAAAGAATCAAGAGAGATACCACTTCAATTAAAATTAGATTTCAAGGAATCAGAATTATACAAAAACGGCTTTATTTTTTTGAATGACCGAAGAAAGTATGACCGTTCAGATATTTCTACCCTTCCTGCTTTAACAACGGAACAAAGTTATAAAGTAAGACTAAGAACAGGCATTATAAAATCCTCAATTATATTTGAATCAGCGGAACAGGAGGGTATAGATACAAGACAGAAAGATTATCATTTAGCTGACTTTAGGCAAAATATCCTGCGAAAAGCAATCAATAAATTGGAATTTTACCAGTTCAATAATCTTAAATCGTTTTTACCTAATCTTGAATCAATTAGTGAGTTTATTACCTCTAAAAATTATTTGGAAAAGGTTAAAGTAGAGGTTGAGGGAAACGCAAATCAAATTAAAAACCTTACACCGCAACAAAAACTTGATATAGTCATTGAAGTTTTAGAAAAGGTGAGTCCGGCTATAATATCAGATAAGGTTGAGTTTGAAGGGACGCCGGAATTTAAACCTTATGAAATTAATAAAACCTTTAAGGATAAAACCCTTAATATTTATGTTAGAGAGGGCAGTGACCAGGAATATGGTGTTGGTCAAAAGGAAACAAATAATCCAGATTTGAAGCTGGATTTAAGCAATAAAGAGTGGTATGTTTTTAATGATAACTATGGGACATCAGAAGAAAAATATTTAATAAAATTTATAAATAAAACTTATGATGAATTGAAAGCGAAATATAGTAAAGTATATCTTGTCCGTAATGAAAAATATTTTCAGTTGTATAATTTTGATGATGGTCGTGCAATGGAACCAGACTTTGTTTTATTTCTTGAGAAAAAAGGGATAGGACAAGTTTTACATTATCAGATATTCATTGAGCCAAAGGGCGAGCATTTGTTAAGAGAAGACGAGTGGAAAGAAAACTTTTTAAGGACATTAAAAGAAAAAGCAGAAATACAAGTCCTATGGAAAACAAAGAAATTTATTGTATGGGGCATGCCTTTTTATAATGAACAATTGCGTAAGGTTGAATTTGAAAATGAGTTTGGAAAAATAATTAATGATTAAAATTGGCGACATTTTCATGAAAATGTACTTGGCAATGCGGGGACTAAGATACTTTTCCGAACAAACAATCCAGATTCAAAAAAAGTCAGCAAGATGGTTCTATACTGTTCCCTATAGTTTACACCCTTTGCGATTCTTTCTTTTTTTGTTGCAATAGCTATTAGCTAATAAGCTCCCAAATCGCTGACTTAAATTGAAGGAAATTATGGTTCTGTCTGAAGCAGCACAAAACGAGTATTCGGGTAAAAGAACAGATAAGCAAACATAAAGAATTTCAAAAGAAGGTAGAGGGTATAGTTAATTCTGCTTTCGAGGTCTGACCCCTGTAACTCTCCGAGTGGCAGAGCGTATCAAAGTCAAGGTACAGGAAAAACTTACGGAAAAGAATAAGGCTAAACGCGAAAAACTGATTGCTGAGCTTGATAAAAAACTTGCTTGTGGTAAAATCAGCAAGGCAATGTCAGACGAAAAACTCTGGCAGTTTGATAATGTGGTGGAGTCGCAGATTGATAACGAAATGGCTAAAGCCATTGAAAAAGCCCACAACTACCATTTTAATTTGCAAAACTATTGCAGTAATTTGAGTGAAGAGCAGATTAAAGATTGGCAGGAAACTCTGAAAGGCGTGGAAGCTAAAAACGGGTCAAAGATTGAGAAAAGATACCAAGAATTGCAAAAAGCCAATCCCCAAACCGCTCTCTCAATCCTTGCTTCTTTTGATCCCAAAGACGCTTTGCAAATGGATATTGCGAGAGAATACTTGAGTAGGGTGGATAAAAAGGTTTTGGAGCAGGATGAGACATTGGGAAAACTGGAAGAAATTTTGAGGAAAGGATTTCAGTATCCACTTGTTCTACTTAAAGACCTGATTATCGTTAATGATGAAAAGATAAAGCCCTTAGAATTTCCGGAAACTGAATTTACTGTTTTGGGTGTGTCTAATCAAACAGGTGTATTTATCAATGAAAAATTAAAAGGTGAG